>JASHTP010000100.1 GCA_030040495.1 Alphaproteobacteria bacterium | reverse complement strand
CAGCAGCAGCGCCGCAGCCGCCCCTGCGGCGATGAGCAGCGTCTTGACGCCGCGCGCCAGCTTCGCCGGGTCCGCCTCAAGGAAGGCGCGCAGCAACCACAGCGCCAGCAGCAGCACCAGGATGCCGAGGCCGAGATAGATGATCACGACGGCTCTTTGCCCCCGACCGCGCCGGCCAGCAGAAGCGCGGCGCCGCCAGTGCGCTTGCCATAGGCGACGAGCGCCGGCCGGCCGCCCGCCGCATAGGCGGCGACCGCACCGAGGAGCTGACGCAACTGCTCAGCGCTGCCGGTGTCGAACGGGCAATAGGCGCCGCCGGATAGCTTGGCGAACTGGCGGAAGGCGTGGCCGGCGATCTCGTCGCCGCCTTCATGGAAGACGAAGACGGGCACCCCGAGCAGGCCGAGTTCGCCGGCGAGCCGGCAAAGCTCGTCGACCTTCTCCTCGACGGCGTCGCCGACGAAGACCAAAGCATTCACTTTCGCGGCGCGCGCCTCGCTCAGCACGTGGGCGAAGACGCGGCCGATTTGCGTCTCGCCGCCGACGCAGGAGACGCGGCGCATGGCGCGATGGAGGTCCGCCGCGGCGCCGAGCCAGCGGCTCGCCTTGCATTCGTCGAAGCCGCGATAGAAGACGAGCTGCACGTCGAGCCCGCCCAACGCTGCCGCCGCCTCGAACATTTCGCCCTGCAGCCGGCAGGCTCGGTCCCAGGTGGCCTCGCGGCTCGCCGTGGCGTCGAGCGCGAAGATGAGCCGGCCGCGACCGCTTGCCGGGCGCAGCGCCGGCATGGATTTGACCTGGCGCAGGAACGCCTCGACCTCCGCCGATTTCCGGTCGGCGGGGAGCCGGTCGCTGCGATCTCGGTCGTCGGCCATGACCCTGACTATACTATATGGGGCGTCGGAAGGCGGCGCTCAGCCCGGCGTGTCCCTCACCCAGGCTGGTCCCCAGAGGTTGAGCGCCTTGCCCCCGGCCGGCCAGCGCCTGCCCGGCGCGCCCTTGGGCAGGCGCTCGAGATCGGCGGAGATCTCGACGTTGTTGCCGTCGGGGTCCTTGACCATGAAGAAGAGATTGTTGCCGGCCCCATGGCGGCCCGGCCCCCACCAGATGCCGATATCGAGCGCGGCGAAATGGTCCGCCCAGCGGCGGATGTCGTCCCAGCCCGTCACTTCGAGCGCGAAATGGTCGCTCGCGGATTTGGGCGCACGGAAGACGGCGAAGCTATGATGATCGAGATTGCCGCGCAGGAAGCAGACATTGACATCGCCGAGCCCGCCGCTGCCGTCATCGACATGCACCGTGTCGGAAACGAGAAATCCGAGCTTGTCGCGATAGAACGACATCATCGCCGGAAACCGTTCGGAGGCCACGACCACATGCTGCAGCCGCCCGGGCAGACCGGGGGGTGCGGCTCGCTCCGCCCCGGCGACGCCGAAGACCGCCAGACGGCCATCCGGATCGCGCAGCGCGAAGCCGCCTCGCGCGAAGAGTGGCGACGGCGCCGGCAGCGGCTCGGCGCCGCGCGCCGCGACGAAACGGCGATAGCGCTCGAGCTGGGCGTCGTCCTCGAGCGCGAAGGCGCTCCAGGGATGGCTGCGTGCCTCGCCCCGGCCAATCACCAGCCGCCGCTGCCGGCCCTCGACGAGATAGAGATCGCGGCCGAGCGGGGAAATGCTCGTGCCGAGAGCGCGCTCGTAGAAGCCGGCGAGCGCCCTTGGATCCGGCGAGTCGATGCGGAGATGATCGAGATCCGCCGGCCAGAGCGGCGAGACGTCGAGCAGCTCGCCCTCCGTCATGCCGCACGCACCCAGACCGCGGTGTCATGGAAGACGGCACCGCCATTGGGCAGACCGGGATCGGCGCTGGTCAGCGCATTGACGCCGATGCCCTCCTCGAAGGCGCGGTTGGGCCAGATGCCCTCGACCACGACGACGCCGCGCTGCAGCCCGTCGAAGGCGCGAGCGTGAAGCACCACCGTGCCGCGGCGGTTGCCGAGCCGGACGCGCGCGCCGTCGCCGAGGCCCAGCGCCGCGAGATCGTCGGGATGGATGCGAACCGCCGGCCGGCCTTCGCGGCCGACGCTCGACGGGAGGTTGTTGAAGGTGGTGTTGAGGAACGAACGCGCCGGCGGCGCGACCATGCGGAAGGGGTGCTCGGCATCGGTCCGATCGATCACCGGGACATGGTCGGGGAGCCGCGGCAGCGCCGCGTGGTTGGGGCCGATCGTCGCCCAGTTCGCCGCGAAATGAAAGCGCTTGTCAGGATGGCCGAAGCCGTCGAGGAAATGCGCGCTTTCGAAGGGCAGCGCCAGATCGTGGCCGCCCTTGGCGCAGATGGCGGCGGCGTCGGGCAGGCCGGAGGCGGCGAGTGTGCGGTCGATGATCTCCCATTCCGTCAGATGGAAGCCGGGATGCTCGGCGCCGAGACGCTTCGCCAGCGCGCAGATGACGGAGTGGTTCGAGCGCGCCTCGCCCAGCGGCTCGATCACCTTGCGCGCCACCTGCAGGAAGGTGTGCGCGCCGGCGGTATAGATGTCGTCGTGCTCGAGCATCGTGGTCGCCGGCAGCACGATATCCGCCATCGCCGCGGTCTCGGTCAGGAACTGCTCGTGCACGCAGGTGAAGAGGTCGGCGCGCATGAAACCTTCGCGGACCCGGTTGGAATCCGGCGACACCACCATCGGATTCGTGTTCTGGACCAGCAACGCCGTCACCGGCGGCCCGTCGCCGAGATCGCGCCGATCGCCGGTGAGGATCGGGCCGATACGCGACTGGTCGAGGATGCGAGTCCCCGGATCGACGATGTCGAGGCCCTCGATCAGGCTGCGATCGAGCTTATAGAGGCCGCCGCCGTTGGCATAAAGTGCGCCGCCGCCCTCGTACTGCCAAGCGCCGGTGACCGCGGGCAGGCAGCTTGCGGCGAAGAGCTGCATGGCGCCGTTGCGCGACCGCGAGAAGCCGTAGCCGATGCGCAGGAAGCTCCGCTTGATGCGCCCGTAGAGCCGCGCAAAATCGACGATCTCGGCCTCGCCGAGGCCGGTGATCGCCGCCGCCCAGGCGGGATCGCGCGTGCCGAGATGCGCCTCGAGCGCCTCGGCGCCGGCGGTGTATTTCGCCAGGTAGGCACGGTCGGCATAGCCTTCCTTGAACAGCACGTGCATCACCGCGCAGGCAAGCGCGGCATCGGTGCCGGGGCGCGGGGCGAGATGGATGTCGGCGGCCTCGGCGGTGGGCGTGCGGTAGGGATCGATGACGACGAAGGGAGCGCCCCGCTCCTTCCGCGCGCGCGTGATGTGCGTCATCACATTGACTTGCGTGGTCACGGGATTGCCGCCCCACATGACGACGAGGTCGGCGAGCGGGATCTCGCGGCCGTCGACGCCGCGCTTGACGCCGGCGCCGGCGAGCCAGCCGGAATCGGAAAGGACGTTGCAGATCGTCGAATGCTGGCGCGAGTAGCGCAGGGCGTGGCGCAGCCGGTTAATGCCGTCGCGCTGCACCAGCCCCATCGTGCCGGCATAGAAATGCGGCCACACGGTCTCGCCGCCGTGGCGCTGGACGGCCTGCGCAAAGGCTTCGGCGACGCGGTCGAGCGCCTCGTCCCAGCCGATCGGCACGAAGGCGGCGGCGCCCACGCCCTTCTCGCCGACGCGGCGCAACGGCGTCCTCAACCGCTCGGGATGGTGCTGCCGTTCGGCGTAGTGCGCGACCTTGGCGCAAACCACGCCGGCCGTATAGGGGTGGTCCCTGCGGCCATGGACCCGGCCGATGGTGGCGGCGTCGATCCGCTCGACCTCGAGAGCGCAGGTGCTCGGACAATCATGGGGGCAGACCGAAAAGACGACGTCGCGGGGCACCGGCTCCTCCTCGGAGAGGACTATATGGCGGCCGCGGAGGCCGGGGAAGCCGATTGCGCGGGCTCGGGCGGGGTGGCATCGTCGGGCCGGTGAGGCATTGGAGCGGGCTCGGCCATGCTGCCGCACGGAGCGAACTACCAGGAGGTGGCGCGGCGCTTCCGCTGGCAGGTGCCGCGCCACTACAACATCGGCGTCGACGTCGCCGACCGCCAGCGCGCCGACGGGCTGGCGCTCATCTACCTCGACGAGCAACACCGCGAGCAGCGCTTCTCCTTCGGCGACATCCGGCACCTGTCGAACCGCTTCGCCAACGTGCTGCGCGCGCACGGCCTCAGCCGCGGCGACCGCATCGGCATCCTGCTGCCGCAGACGCCGGAGACGGCGGTGGCCCATGTCGCGGCATGGAAGACCGGCCTCATCTCAGTCCCGCTGTTCACGCTCTTCGGTGAGGACGCGCTCGAGTTCCGGCTCGCCAACAGCGGCGCCCGGGCGATCGTCACCGACGAGACCGGCCTCGCGAAGCTGCAGGCGATCCGCTCCCGCCTCCCCGACCTGCGCTCGATCTTCGCCGTCCCCGGCGGCGGCGCGATCGACTTCCACGCGGAGTTGGGCCGCGCCAAGGACGAATTCAACGCCATCGATACCGTCGCCGACGATCCCGCGATCATCATCTACACCTCGGGAACGACGGGAAATCCGAAAGGCGCGCTGCATGCCCACCGCGTGCTGCTCGGTCACCTGCCCGGCGTCGAGATGCCGCATCAGTTCTTCCCGGCGCCCGGCGACCTGTTCTGGACGCCGGCAGACTGGGCGTGGATCGGCGGGCTCTTCGACGTGCTCATGCCGGCCTGGCATCATGGCGTGCCGGTGCTTGCCTACCGCGCGCGCAAGTTCGACCCTGACGAGGCGTTCCAGCTCATGGCACGCTATCGCGTGCGCAACGCCTTCATGCCGCCTACCGCGCTGAAGCTGATGCGTCAGCTCGGCGAGACGCGCCGGCCCGGGATCGAGCCGCGCAGCATCGGCAGCGGCGGCGAAACCCTGGGCGGGGAGCTTCTCGACTGGGGTCGTGCCGTCTTCGGCGTCACCATCAACGAGTTCTACGGCCAGACCGAGTGCAATCTCGTCGTCGGCAACAACGCGCCGCTCTTCGCGGTGCGCGCCGGCTCGATGGGCCGCGCCATCCCCGGCCACGAGCTCGCCATCCTCGACGATGACGGAAGGCCGCTGTCTGCAGGCGAGAACGGCAACATCGCCGTCCGCCGCGGCGATCCCGTGATGTTCCTGGAATATTGGCGCAACCCGGCGGCGACGCGGGAGAAATTCGCGGGCGATTATCTCATCACCGGCGATGTCGGACGCCAGGACGAGGATGGCTATTTCTGGTTCCAGGGACGCACCGACGACGTCATCACCAGCGCCGGCTACCGCATCGGACCGGGCGAGATCGAGGATTGCCTGATGAAGCACCCGGCGGTGGCGCTCGCCGCTGCGGTCGGCGTCCCCGACCCGGTGCGCACCGAGGTGGTGAAGGCCTTCGTCGTGCTCAAGCCTGGTCGCGAGCGGGGGGAGGCGCTGGCGCGCGAGATCCAGGGCTTCGTCAAGACGCGGCTCGCCGCGCATGAATATCCGCGCCTCGTCGAGTTCGTCGACGCGCTGCCGATGACGACCACCGGCAAGATCATCCGCCGCGAGCTGCGGCAGCGACGTTAGCCTTTCCGGCTTGACGCTCACACGCGCAGTGTTAGGGTACGGCCCCTAGCGCTGCGACGAGGTGGGTAATGACCGTCATCGACCGGAGCGAGGCCCAGAGCCCGGCTCCCCGTCTGGCGATGCCGCAGGTGCCGCAGCGGCCGTTGTCGCTGCTGCAGTTCATGCGCGTGCTGCGCGACAACTCGCTCGCAACCTATCGTTCCGAGGCTTACACCACCGACATTCTCGAGCGGCGGCTGTTCTGGAAGCGCACATTCTTCGTCAACGAGCCCGGCGCGATCCGACACGTTCTGCTCGACAACGCCGCCAACTATCACAAGACGGAGATCACGCGCCGGCTGCTCGAGCCGGGCCTCGGCCGCGGCCTGTTGACCAGCGAGGGCGAGACCTGGCGTCGGCATCGGCGCATCATGGCACCGGCCTTCGACCATCGCAGCATCGTCGGCTATTCGCCCGTCATGACCGAGATCGCCGAGCGGCTGCTCGCCGAATGGGACGCACTGCCGGCCGACGCCGAGATCGACGTCGCCGCGGCGATGATGCATGCCACGCTGCACATCATCTCGCGCACGATGTTTTCTTCGGATTCCGACGAGATCGTCGACATCGTCGAGCGCGGCGTCGGGCGCTATCAGGCGGAGGTCCGACCGGGGCTCGCCGACCTCCTGGAGCTGCCGGCCTGGCTGTCGCGGATGGGCTCGTTCCGTCACCCCGAGCGGATCTTCACCGAGTTTGACCGCGCCATCGACCGGCTGCTCGGTTCGCGCGAGCGCGGCCGCGACGCGCACCCCAAGGATCTCCTCGCCCGCCTCATCGCCGCCCGCGACGAAGAGACCGGCGGCGGCATGACGGCCGAGGAGGTGCGAAACCAGGTCGTCACCATCTTCATGGCCGGACACGAAACCACGGCGCTGGCGCTGACCTGGACCTGGTACCTGCTGTCGCAGCATCCGGTGGTCGAGGGCCGCCTCCATGCCGAGCTGCAGGCCGCACTGGGTGGGCGGGCGCCTCGGCACGAGGATCTCGCCAAACTTCCCTATGCGCGCATGGTCGTCGAAGAATCGATGCGCCTCTACCCGCCGGCGCACACGCTGTCGCGCACTGCGATCGGCGAGGACGAGGTGCTGGGCCGGCGCATTCCGAAAGGCGCGCAGATTCTGATCGTGCCCTGGCTGCTGCATCGCAATCCCCGGCTCTGGGAGGGTCCCGAGCGCTTCGACCCCGAGCGGTTTGCGCCGGAGCGCGTGGCCTCGCGCCACCGCTTCGCCTACATTCCCTTCGGCGCCGGGCCGCGCATCTGCATCGGCGCCGCCTTCGCCATGGCCGAGGCGACGCTGATCCTGGCGACGGTCGCACAACGCTATCGGCTGCGGCTGAAGCCCGGCTTCCCGGTCGAGCCGCAGGGCCTCATCACCTTGCGCCCACGGCACGGCATGCGGATGATACTCGAACGGCGCCGCTGAACGGCGCCTGTGCTCACGCAGTTCCTCTACAGCTTCGTCACGCTCTTCGTCATCATCGATCCCGTCGGCAGCGCCGTCATCTTCGCCGGCCTAACACGCGGCACGCCGGCCAAACTGCGGCGGCCCGCCGCCATACGCGGCGTGCTCGTCGCCGTCGCCCTGATCCTCGCCTTCGCGCTGGGCGGCGACCAGCTGCTGCGCGCGCTCGGCATCACGCTGCCGGCGTTCCGCATCGCCGGCGGGATCCTGCTGTTCCTCCTCGCCACCGAGATGGTATTCGCACGCCAATCCGGAATCCGCGGGCCGACCGCCTCGGAGGAGAAGGAGGCCGAGCAGCGCCGCGATGTCGCCGTCTTTCCGCTCGCGTTCCCGCTGCTCGCCGGCCCGGGAGCGCTCACCTCGATCGTGCTGTTGATGGAGCGCGCTGCGGCGCCGCTCGCCGCGCTCGGCATCATGGCCGCGCTCGCCGTGGTGATGGCGATTACGCTGGCGCTGCTGCTTGCGGCGCCGCAAGTGATGCGGCTCATCGGGATCACCGGCGCCAACGTGATGAGCCGCGTGCTGGGCATCATCCTGGCCGCGTTGGCGGCGCAGCTCGTCCTCGACGGCATCCTCGAGGCGCTGGCGTCGCGGGGTTAGGGCGAGAAACCGTCCTCTTCGAGCGACATCAGGCTGGCATTCCCGCCCGAGGCGGTGGTGTCGATGCTGAG
>JASHTP010000099.1 GCA_030040495.1 Alphaproteobacteria bacterium | reverse complement strand
CGAAGGCGAGAAGCAGCGGCAGTCGCGCAGCGCGGCGGGCGTTAAGGGGGCGGCCCTCCCGCCCGCCGCCGTCGCCGGCGAGCGCGGCGCGGCCGAGGCCGGTCACTGCGCCGGCACGGGGAGAGGCCGCGTCACCGGCTTCTCGACGATCGGCATGTTGATCAGCGCCGAGGCGATGCCGAGCAGGATCGAGAGGTACCAGACCGGCATGTAGGAGCCGGTGCGGTCGAAGACCAGGCCGCCCAGCCAGGCGCCGAGGAAGCCGCCGACCTGGTGGCTGAGGAAGGCGAAGCCCGCCAGCGTGCCGAGCCAGCGCGTGCCGAACATGACGGCGATGATGCCGTTGGTCGGCGGCACCACCGAGAGCCACATCACGCCCATGGTCGCGCCGAAGGCGATGCAGGTGACCGGCGTCACCGGGAAGGCGATGAAGGCGAGGATCGCCGCCGCGCGCGTGGCATAGATGATCGACAGCAGATAGCGCTTCGGCAGACGGTCGCAGAGCCAGCCGCTGCCGATCGAGCCCGCGATGTTGAAGAGCCCGATCGCCGCCAGCGTCCAGCCGCCCACCGTGGCGGAGAGGCCGCGATCGACGAGATAGGCGGGCAGATGCACGGTGATGAAGGCGAGCTGGAAGCCGCAGGTGAAGAAGCCCAGCACCAGCATGACGTAGGAGCGCTGCGCGAAGGCCTCCGACAGCGCTTGGCGCAGCGATTGCGGCGCCGCCTCTTTCGTTGCCTGAGCCGTGGGCGTCACCAGCGCCAGCGACAGCGGCAGGACGGCGAGCATGCTGACGGCGAAGATCAGCAGCGTCTGCTGCCAGCCGAACACGCCGATCAGCACCACCGACAGCGGCGAGTAGAGGAACTGCCCGAAGGAACCCGCCGCGGTGCCGAGCCCGAAGGCGAGCGAGCGCCATTCCGGCGGCAGCAGCTTGCCGAACGCCGCCAGGATCACCATGAACGAGGTGCCGGAAAGGCCGAAGCCGATCAGCGCGCCGGCGGAGAGGTCGAGCAGCGGCGCGCCCGTCGCGTGCGCCATGAGCGCGAGGCCGGCGGCGAACATCAGCCCGCCGGCGCAGAACACGCGGCCGGTGCCGTAGCGGTCGGCGACGAGGCCGGCGATCGGCTGGCCGATGCCCCACAGCAGGTTCTGCAGCGCCAGCGCGAAGGCGAAGACGTCGCGCCCCCAGTGATTGGCGGCCGACATCGGCTCGAGGAAGAAGCCCAGCGTCGAGCGCGGGCCGAACGACATGAGCGAGATCAGGCAGCCGAAGCCGATGATCAGCGCCGGCGTGCGCCAGGTGCCGACGGCGGCGGTTCGCGGCGAGGAAGGCCGGTGGCTCGTGGTGGTCATGATCGCCTCGAAAAGCAGTGGTTCGAGAGGCGACCAGCGTAAAAGGCGTGTTCCGCCCGCTCTAACGAAACTTACTAATCCCAGGGTTCATCCCGCTCATCTCCCGAGCGCGCGGCCGCGATCGCCTCGAGCGCCAGCGCCAGCTCCACCATCCAGGCGCTCTCCTGCCGCGGCACGTAGCCGAGCTTCAGGGCCAGGCGCAGCATCGCGCGATTGTCGCGCAGCACCGTCGCGCACAGCGTCTTCAGCCCCTGCCGCGCCGCCCGCTGCTGCAGGTCCCTGAGCAGAAACTCGCCGATGCCGGCGCGGTGCCGGTCGGGGCGGACGATGAGGCCGAGCTCCGCTTCCGACGGCGACACCATGACGCGCTGGACGATGCCGGCGATCGCCGCTTCCTCGTCCGCCAGCCAGGCGATCTCGCCCGCGCCCGCCTCGACCTCGAAGGCGCGCCGCAGCGTCCCCTCGTCGTCGAGCGCGAGCGGGGCGCCGAAGCGCCGTCGCACATCCTCCGGCGTCAGGCGGCCGACGAAGGCGCGCAGCAGCGTCCAGTCGCGCTCGCCGAGCTTGTGCCGGCGGACGGTGATCCGCTCGCGGCGCAGCGCCACGAAGGGGGGCGCCGCGGCAAGGGCGCTCCGCATCCGGTCTGTCGTCGCTTCCGCTCGCATGGGGGAGATAAGGGAACGGGGCGGCGCCGCCGCACACGCGATTTTCTCGCCCGCGGGTGAGGCCGGCTCAGCGGCGGAAGCGCCGCGCGCGCGGCGAAGAAGATCGGCGCGCCGCAAGTAATTGGCGAGAGGTCGCGAAATCACCGCCACGGAATTCCGCAGTGACGCCGGTTGCGGCCCACTAAAGCGTGCTGCACCGCGAAATACCCGGCAAATCGGCGGCAACGTCGTTAAGCATTGATTAAGTCCGATGGACTTATCATCGAGCATGGCATCGCAGGAGTGATGGATGTTCTCGCGATCGTCGTCCTCCGCCTCGGATCTCGCCAAGAAGCGCGAGCTCGAGAAGAAGCTGCTGGAATCGGCGATGGCCGAGTGCACCAAGATGGTGAACTCGATGCGCGAGCTGCCGCCGCCGGCGGCGGAGCGCATCCGGCAGCGGCTCGACGCCTATCTGAAGGACCAGAAGAAGATCCCGCTCGACTTCAAGCGCAAGGTCACGGGCGAGGCGCGCTCGCTCGAATGCGCCGCCAACATGCGGGCCGCCGACGCGGCGCTGAAGAAGGCGCTGAACCTGGCGCGGCGCGACGACCACAAGGAGCGCACCCGTCTCATCGGCGAGGCGCGGACCTTCGGCGCCAAGGCGGCCTCGCTGGGCGCCGACGAGGAGTTCAAGGCCGCGGTCAAGCGCAAGATCGACATCATCATGCTGACCGGCGGCGTCGAGCATGACGGCCCGACCATCGCCAAGCCGCTCTCGACTGCGCCGGTCAATCCGAATCACGCCAAGGAGTGAGAGGCGGCCGCTTCCGCCTCGCCGTCTCGCCCGCCGCAGCGGGCGAGGCGGCGCAGCGCCGTCACCAGCCCGGCATGCGGCTGCCCGGCCGGTAGATCTGATCGGCGAGCGCGTCCTGGGCGCCGTGATCGCCGATCAGGTCGCGCTTGCCGCCGACCATCGGCACGGTCGAGGCGACCCGCGCCTTGTAATCGCGCAGAGCGTAGAGCGGCTGCGTGGTCTGGCCGGCGTCGAACGAGCTTTCCTGGCCGGTGCGGTACTCGCTCTCCAGCGCGTCGCGCTGTGCCGCGGTCAAGGGCGCGCTTTGCGCCGAGCGCGCGGAGCGCAGCGACGCGTCGTGCTGGGCGCCGAACGCGTCGTACTCGCCGGCATGGTAGAGCTGCTCGAGCTCCGCCTGCTGGGCGATGGCGGGGGCGGCAAGCGCCAGCCCCAGCGCGACGCCGGCGGCGGCGGTGGCAAGGCGAAGAGAAATCGACATTGACGGTATCCTTCTTGGGCCGGAGCCATGGGCGCCGACGGAGGCGCGCGCTCCACGAGGCGATAGATGCGCTCTGCCGCGGCGAAGATAACCGCGGCGGCAGGGAATGGACTGTTTGACGGTCTCGAATAGTACGCGGCGCGCCGCCGCGCTCGGACGGGATCCGTAGGAACCCTTACCCGTAATAGCCCGTATTTATCGCGACCTCGTCCTGGGCGACGATGGGCTCAGGCAAAACCGCGCCTGTTGGGAGACTGCCATGATGTCGCCATTCACCGCCGATCGCCCGATCCCGCCGCGCCCGACGCAGCGCCGACCGGCCCGCGCCGTGGCGCTCGCCGACCGGCACGCGATGAACCTCGATCGGCAGCTGGCCGGCGCAATGATCCTTGCCGCCCTTGCGAGCCTGGCGCTCTGGGCGGTTGCCGCGCTGCTGCTCTCGGCCCACTGACGCGCTCCCGGAGATCGCCATGTTCCAGCGCACCTTGACTCGCAAAGGCCGCATCGCCGCTCCGCCGCTGCAGCACAGTTTCGAGCGCGTGACCGATTTCTGCACCCGCTGCGGCGCGCATCGCAGCAGCGTCTGGCTCGAGGAATGGCCGACATCCTGCCCGGCGGGGCCCAACGTCGTCGGGATCTCGCATCTCCTGGCGATGCGTCACGTCGCCGGCGCGCCGGCGCCGCAGCAGCCGGGCTCGCGACTCTAGGCCGTCCGCGCCGCGCGATCGAGGAGCGCGATCACCTCCTCGTCGCTCATCTGGTGGAAATCGGCGTAGAACTGCCCGATCGCATAGAAATCCTCGGGCGTCTCCAGGCACACGATCTCGTCGACTTCGGCGCCGAGCCGCTCGAGCGTCGCCGCGGGAGCGACCGGCACCGCCAGCACCAGCCGCGCCGGCTTTCGCCGCCGCGTCGCCAGCAGCGCCGCCCGCATCGTCGCGCCGGTGGCGATGCCGTCATCGACCATCAGCGCGGTACGGCCGGCGACCGGCACGGGCAGGCGGTCCTTGAAATAGAGCTTGCGGCGGCGTTGGTTCTCCGCCGCCTGCCGCGCGGCCTCCTTGTCGATATAGCTGCGCGGCACCGCGAGCTCGGCGACGATCGCGTCGTCGATCACCGGCTCGGGCGGATCGCCGTCGACGATGGCGCCGATCGCGAGCTCGCCCATCTCGGGCGCGCCGATCTTGCGCACGAGCACGAGGTCGAGCGGCGCCTTGAGCGCGGCGGCGATCTCGAAGCCGACCGCCACGCCGCCGCGCGGCAGCGCCAGCACCAGCGGCTGCCGATCGCGGAAGCGCTCCAGCCGCGCGGCGAGGCGGCGGCCGGCGTCGTGACGATCCCTGAACATCATTGGCCGGCCTCCCCGGTCGAGGCGAGATGCCGGCGAAACCAGCTGCAGGCGAGCTCCGCGACCTCTTCGAGCGCGCCCTCTTCCTCGAAGAGGTGGGTGGCGCCGGGAACGATGGCGAGCTCGGCCATGCAGCGCAGCCGCGCGAGCGCGGCGCGGTTGAGGGCGAGCACCTCGAGGTCGGCGCCGCCGACGATGAGCAAGGTCGGCGCGGCGACGTGCGGCAGCGCGCCGCCGGCGAGATCGGGTCGGCCGCCGCGCGAGACCACGGCGGCGACTTCCCGCCCGATCC
>JASHTP010000098.1 GCA_030040495.1 Alphaproteobacteria bacterium | reverse complement strand
CTTGCCCTCCTTGACGATGTAGTCGGTGTCCCGGGCGAAGAGCTTGTGCGCGCGCAGCGCCTGGTTGGCGTGATGGACGAGCGCGACGTTGTGGATGTCGTAGAGCGTCCCCGCCTTGAGCAGGCCGGTCTCGCGCAGCATCGCCTCGATCTTCTCGACGCCGCTGTCGGTGAGCGACACCTGGCGCTGCTTCTCGTCCTTCTCGAAGTCCTCGGCCGCGAGGTGCGGGATGAGCTTGTCGACGGTGCGATACATCTCCGAGGAATCCTCGGCCAGGCCCGAGATGATGAGCGGCGTGCGCGCCTCGTCGATGAGGATCGAATCGACCTCGTCGACGATGGCGTAATGGAACGAGCGCTGCACCATGTCGTCGAGCCGGAACTTCATGTTGTCCCGGAGATAATCGAAGCCGAACTCGTTGTTGGTGCCGTAAGTGACGTCGGCGGCGTACTGCTCGCGGCGCTCCTCGTCGTCGAGCCCGTGCACGATGCAGCCGACCGAGAGGCCGAGGAAGCGGTAGATCTGTCCCATCCACTCGCTGTCGCGCTTGGCGAGGTAGTCGTTGACCGTGACCACGTGCACGCCCTTGCCGGTGAGCGCGTTGAGATAGACCGGCAGCGTCGCCACCAGGGTCTTGCCCTCGCCGGTCTTCATCTCGGCGATCATGCCGCGATGGAGGACGACGCCGCCCATCAACTGGACATCGAAATGGCGCTGGCCGAGCGTGCGCTTGGCCGCCTCGCGCACCGTGGCGAAGGCGTCGGGGAGGATGTCGTCGAGCGTCTCGTCCGCTTCGAGGCGCTGCTTCAGCGCCGGCGTGCGCTGGCGCAGCTCCTCGTCGGAGAGCGAGGCGAGCCCCGGCTCCGCCGCGTTGATCTCGTCGACAAGGCGCTGCAGGCTTTTGATGTACCGATCGTTCGCTGAGCCGAACAGTCGCCGAGCCAGGGCGCCGATCATCCAAACCTCAAAACGGTGCGGGCGGGAGGGGTCTAGGGCCGCGCTGATCCCGCCTGACAGATAGGCGGATCGACGACCAGTGTCAATTCCACCGGCCCGGGGCGACGCGTCGCCTCAGCCGGACATTGCCTCGCGCCGTGCAATGTGCTTTATGGGCGCTCGAAAGCGTCCCTGTCGGACATGAGGGTGGCGCATCCCGGCGCCGCCGGCTTGGCGCGCCCGTCGATCATAAGGATTCCAGTATGTCGCTTCGAGCGATCCTCACGCTTGCCCTCCTCCTGCTCGCCGCCCCGGCCTGGGCGCAGCCGGCGAAGCCCGTTGCCGCCAAGGACCCGGTGGTCGCGCGCGTCAACGGCTTCGACATCTACCGCTCCGACATCGAGGAGGCGCTGCGCAACCTGCCGCCGCAGGCGCGCCAGCAGCCGCTGGAAAAGCTCTATAACGGCGTGCTCGACAACATGATCGCGACCACGCTGGTGGCCCAGGCGGCGCGCCGGGCGAAGCTCCAGGACGATCCCGACGTCAAGCGGCGCCTCGCGCTGATCCAGGATCAGATGATGGCGCAGCTCTATTTCGACCGGCTGATCGACAAGAGCATCAACGAGCAGAAGCTCAAGGCGGAATATGACAAATATATCAAGACGGCGCCGCCGCGCGAGGAAGTGAACGCGCGGCACATCCTGCTGCCGAGCGAGGCCGAGGCCAAGGCGGTGATCGATCAACTCAAAAAGGGCGCCGACTTCGCCGCGCTGGCCAAAGACAAGAGCACCGATCCTGCCGGACGGGCCTCGGGCGGCGAACTCGGCTGGTTCACCAAAGACGAGATGGTGCCGGAGATTTCCGACGCCGCCTTCAAGCTGAAGAAGGGCGAGTTCACCGAGACGCCGGTGAAGACGCAGTTCGGCTGGCACGTGATCAAGGTCGAGGATCGCCGCAAGGTCGATCCGCCAAACTTCGAGCAAATGCGGCCGCAGCTCTTCAACCAGCTGGCGCGCGAACTGGTGGCCGAGAAGATGAAGGAGCTGAAGGCGTCCGCCAAGGTCGAGGTGTTCAACAGCGACGGCACCAAGCTCGGGACGCCGCCCGCCGCCGCGCCGGCAGCGCCGCCCAATCTCAGCGGCGCGCCGCCGGCACCGCAACCCGGCGTCCCGGTGTTGGCGCCGGCGACCAAGCCCAAGGACGACCAATAAACGGGCGCCGCCGGCGCGCCTTCCCGGAAACCGCCATGACCACGCCGTCGCCGCTCGCGCCCGCCCGCCTGCCCGACCTGCCGCCGATCGCCGGGGTCACGCTCGGCGCCGCCCGGTGCGGCATCCGCTACCAGGGCCGCCGCGACCTGATGGTGGCGCTGCTCGAGCCCGGCACGACGGTGGCCGGCGTCTTCACCCGGTCGCTCACCGCTGGCGCCCCGGTGGAGTGGTGCCGCCAATGCCTGCCGCGCGGCAAGGCGCGGGCGATCGTGGTCAATTCCGGCAACGCCAACGTCTTCACCGGCCGCGCCGGCCGAGAGGTGGTGCAGCAGACGGCAGAGGCCTTGGCGAAGCTTGCCGGCTGCCATCCGCGCGAAGTCTACATCGCCTCGACCGGCGTCATCGGCGAGCCGCCGCCCGGCGACAAGATCCTGGCCGGGCTCGTCCAGGCCGCCAAGGCCGCGTCGGCGACCGGCTGGCTCGAGGCGGCGCAGGCGATCATGACCACCGACACCTTCCCGAAGCTCGCCACGGCGCGCGCCGAGATCGACGGCGTCCCGGTCACCATCAACGGTTTCACCAAGGGCTCCGGCATGATCGCGCCGGACATGGCGACCATGCTCGCCTACCTCTTCACCGACGCGGCGATCCCGGCGCGCGCGCTGCAGGAGCTGCTGAAGGCGAGCAACGAGCGCTCCTTCAACTCGCTCACCATCGACGGCGACACCTCGACCAGCGATACCGTGCTGCTCGCCGCCACCGGCGCGGCGAAGCACAAGCGCGTCACCCGCGCCGGCGAGCCGCGGCTCCGCGATTTCCGCCGCGCCCTCGACCGGGTGATGGTCGATCTCGCCCAGCAGATCGCGCGCGACGGCGAAGGGGCGGAGAAGTTCGTCACCATCGAGGTCTCGGGGGCCGCCTCGGCGCGCGCGGCGCGGCGCGTCGGCCTCGTCGTCGCCAACTCGCCGCTGGTCAAGACCGCGATCGCCGCCGGCGACGCCAATTGGGGCCGCCTCGTCATGGCCGTCGGCAAGGCCGGCGAGAAGGCCGACCGCGACCGCCTCGCCGTCAGCGTCGGCGGCGTGCGCATCGCCGAGAAGGGCGGGCCGGTGCCGGGCTACGACGAGGCGCCCGTCGCCCGGCACATGGCCGGGCGCGAGATCCGCATCGCGCTCGATCTCGGCGTCGGCAGGGGACGCTGGACGGTGTGGACCTGCGACCTCACGCATCGCTACATCGACATCAATGGCAGCTACCGGAGCTGAAGGCTCGTCGCCGGTTCCCGTCGTCCTCGTCGTCGCCGTGGCGCTGGTCGATGGCGACGGGCGCGTGCTGCTGGCGCAGCGTCCCGAAGGCAAGGCGATGGCCGGGCTCTGGGAGTTCCCCGGCGGCAAGGTGCAGCCGGGCGAAGCGCCGGAAGCGGCGCTCATCCGCGAGCTCAAGGAAGAGCTCGGCATCGACGTCGCCGAAGCCTGCCTCGCGCCCTTCACCTTCGCCTCGCACCGCTACGAGGCGTTCCACCTGCTGATGCCGCTCTATGTCTGCCGCCGTTGGAGCGGCCAGGTGACGGCGCGGGAAGGCCAGAGCCTCGCCTGGGTCAGGCCGCGGAAGCTCGAGCAATACGCCATGCCGCCGGCCGACAAGCCGCTGCTGGCGATGCTCAGGGACCTGCTGTAGCCGGTCAGCGGTCGCGTTGGGCGAGCTGCTGGCGCTCCATCAGCACGAAATCGACCGGCTTGCCGTGCTCGCTGGTGCGGAAGGCGATCGGCGTGCCGCTGTCGTCGAGCCAGACCAGCTGGCGCTTGTCGCTGACCACCTCATATTGATGCAGCCTGAACGTGACGCCGGAAAGCGCCACCGGCTCGACCTCGCCGCCGCTGACATGCACCGGCAACACCTGGCCGGTGCGCGTCGACATCATATAGCCGGTGTCGAGCACCATCGGCGACCAGGGGTTGGAGGGGTGGACGGTGGCCGGCGCGGTGACCGTGCCCTCGGGTGTGGTGATGACGAAGACGCCGTCCTTCGCCTCGCCATGGACCGGCAGCCGCTTGCCGTCGGTGACGGTGACGCCGTCGAAGCGCACCAGCTTCTGGCCGCGCCAGAACTCGGTGCGCTCCGCCTCCTGGCGGTAGAGGACGATGCCCAGCAGCCGCACGGCGATGCGCAGCGTGCTCTTGACCTCGGTGTCGTCGCCGACGCGGTCGATGACGTTGGTGTAGGTGCCGATATCGCCGTAGGTCGGATGGATGACGCGATAGTCGTAGCGCACCGGCGCGGCCAGCGCCGGGGCGGCGAAGCCGCCCGCCAGCAGAAACGCGGATAGAAGGACCCATCCCCTCATGTCGTGCCCGTTTGCCCGGCGCCGTGCGAAGCGCCGGCATTGTAAGGCAACGGGCGAGTCCTGGCTATAGTCGCGTGCCGGCCGGGCGGTCAGCTTGCGACCCAGCGGCGCATTTCGCGCTCGACCAGCCGGTCGGGGGGCAGCACGATGCGGACGGCGGTGCCGCGGCCGGGCGCGCTGTCGAGCTCGAGCACGCCGCCGTGAAGCTCGGTCAGCGCGCGCGCCAGCGGCAGGCCGAGCCCGGTGCCCTCGTAGCGGCGGCTGAGGCGGCTGTCGACCTGGCCGAAGGGCGAGAGCGCGCGGGCGATGTCCTCCGCGGCGATGCCGATGCCGTTGTCGCGGACCTCGATGACCAGCCCGCGCTCGCTCTCGACGCGCACCCCGACGCGGATCTCGCCGCCGGGCGGGGTGAATTTCACCGCGTTCGACAGCAGATTCATCAGCACCTGCTTCAGCTTGCGTTCGTCGGCGCGAATCAGCAGCACCGGGTCGGGGAGCTCGACCTTGAGCGCCAGCTCTGCCGTGGCGACGCGCTCGCGCAGCAGCAGCACGACGCTGCGCACGATGCCCTGCACGTCGACGATCTCCTCGACGAGGTCGATGCGCCCGGCCTCGACCTTCGACAGGTCGAGGATGTCGTTGATGATGCCGAGGAGATGCGTGCCGGAGCTGTGGATGTCCTGGGCGTATTCGGCGTAGCGGTCGGCGACCGGGCCGAGCAGGCGGTCGCGGATGATCTCGGCGAAGCCCAGGATGGCGTTCAGCGGCGTGCGCAGCTCGTGGCTCATATTGGCGAGGAATTCGGACTTGGCGCGGCTCGCCGTCTCGGCCTGCTCCTTGGAGTGGCGCAGCGAGCGCTGCGCCAGCACCTCGCGCGAGATGTCGCTGCCGGTGCCGCGATAGCCGATGAAGCCGCCGGCATGGTCGTAGACCGGCGTGCCGCTGATCGACCAGAACTGCTCGCCGCCATCCGGCCGGGCGGTCGAATAGGAGAGGTCGCGGAAATTCCGCCGCGCCGCCAGCGTCGCGAGATGCCGCTGCCACTTCTCCTCGGCCGGGTCGCCGCGGCAGAGCTCGAGCAGCGTCTTGCCGATGTAGGAACCGGCGTCCCCCGCGTTGCCGTCGACGGCGCGGCCGGAAACATAGGTGAGCCGGCCGTCGCTGTTGGTCTCCCAGAACCAGTCGGAAGCCACCTCGGCGAAATCGCGGAAACGCTGCTCGCTGAGCGCGAGCTGCCGCTCGGCGGCGACGCCGTTGCGCAGGCTGCGCCAGGCGAGCCTGATGCCGACGCCGCCGAGCAGCGTGCTGCCCAGCACCAGGCTCAGCATCGCCCAGTCGCGCGCCGACCGCGCCGCGTCGCCCATATGGCGCGAGAAATCCTGCTCGAGCCGCGTCAGCCTGCCGTCGATATCGTCGACGCGCGCCAGGAAGGCGCTGCGCCGCCGCTCGTCGAGCGGCGCCGCGGCGGTCGCCGCCGCCGCCTCGTCGGCGAGGCCGGCGAGCGCCGCCACCAGCCGGTCGCCTTCGCGCCAATCCTCGAGTGCCCGGGCGAAAGGCCGCCACCAGCCGAACCAGCGCAGCAGATGCGCCATGTCGGCGATGTCGCGGGGGTCGTTGCCGCCCTGCACGAAGCCCCGATAGGCGCGGGCGAAGTCGGGCACCGGTTTCTCGAGCTCCTCGCGGGCGGTGCGGTCGCCGATCGGCACGGCGATCGCGCGGCCGAAGGCCTCGAGATAGGGCGCTCCGCCGAGGACGAGGTAGCGGCGCAGATCGAGCGCCGCCTCCTTCTGCGCCTTGGAATAGGCGTCTTCGCCGGCGACATAGGCGCGCGTCGTGTTGATGCCTTGGACGGTGGCGAGACACAGCACCAGGATGATCGCCTGCACCCCGGCGAAGATGGCGACGATCAGCCCGAAGCGGTTGGCCATCGGCCGAGTCCGCGCGGAATCCCGGCGCGCGCCCAAGCCGGGCTGGAGCAATGAACCGAGAGGAACACCACTGAACCAGCGCATGGTCGGTAGTCAGCCCGAGCCAGGAAGCGGCGGCGGCCGTCCTGGGCCCTGCCATCATCACGGGGTTTGGCTAAGGATCGCTTAACTTCCTCACCCGAACGGGTCATTCGCCAATTAAGGGATTAGTTTTTATTAGTTCCCTTTTTCATATTTTGCCGCCGGCGGGATGCTCGATGGTGCCGAGCGCCGCGGCGAGCCGGGTGCGACCGCTGCCCGGAGCCAGCGGCTGGGGCTGGCTTGCATGCGGCGCCCAGGCGGTGAGGGTGACGATCTCGAAACGCGCGGCGATGCGCCCGTCGGGCCGGGCGAAGAGCTCGCGGTAGCGCGCCGCGGCGCGCGCCAAGGTGGCCCGGCGGGTGAAGGCGCGGCGGCGTTCGGCGACGGCGTTGCTTTCGCCCATGGCGCGCAGATCGCGCATCAGCGCCAGCGGGTCGGCGTAGGTCACCTCGATGGTGTCGCTGTCGACCACCGGCAGGGCGAAGCCGGCGCGTTGCAGCAGCTGGCCGAGGTCGCGCAGATCGGCGAAGGGCGCTACGCGCGGGCTCGCGCCGCCTTCCTCCTCGAGCTCCGCCTCGAGCAGGGCGCGGCGCAGCTCGGCGAGGGTGTCGCCGCCGAACAGCGAGGCGAGCAGCAGCCCGTCGGGCTTGAGCGCCCGGCGCAGCTGCAGCAAGGCGCCGGGCAGGTCGTTCGCCCAGTGCAGATCGAGATTGCTCAGCACGAGATCGAGGCCGGCCGCCTTGAACGGGAGGGCTTCGGCCTCGGCGACGACCGCCGGCGCCGGCGCCAGGCGCGCGAAGCCGAAGGCGGCGTCGGCGTGGATCAGCGTCTCGATGCCGCCGCGGCCGCGCACCACGCGCGCGAGCACGCCGTGGCGGCAGCCGAGATCGAGCGCCAGGGGGAAGCGCCGGGCGACGTCGTCGAGCCGATCGGCGAGCCGCGCCGCCGCCTCGCAGACGAGGAACTCC
>JASHTP010000007.1 GCA_030040495.1 Alphaproteobacteria bacterium | reverse complement strand
CAGATCGTCGCGACATCCTGCCTCATCCACATCTTCAGCTTCCGCAACTTCGCCGTCGGCGTCGCCTATTCCAAGACCGAGGTGATCCAGGCGGCGATCTTCGGCCTCGTCTTCCTCGGCGACCGGGTCACGCCGTGGGGCAGCACGGCGATCGCGCTGGGCACGCTCGGCGTCATGTTGATCTCGCTTGCCGACGGCGGCGGCCTCTGGCGCATGCTGGTGCTGGGCTGGCTCGAGCGGCCGGCGCTCGTCGGCTTGGCCTCCGGCGGCCTCTTCGGCATCGCCGCCGTCTCCTTCCGCGCCGCCGCCTTGGCGCTGGGCGAAAGCAGCTTCGTCATGCGCTCGGCCTACACGCTGCTCTGGGCCAATCTGCTGCAGACGGCGCTGCTCGCCGCCTATCTGGCGCTGCGCGAGCGCGAGCAGCTCGGCAAGCTCATGGCGGCCTGGCGGCTCTCGGCGCTCGCCGGCACGGTTGGCGTCGTCGCCTCGGCGCTGTGGTTCATGGCGATGACCATCCAGCTCGTCGCCTATGTCCGCACCTTGAGCCTGATCGAGCTGGTCTTCACCTTTCTCTTCTCCTGGTACGTGTTCAAGGAGAAGCCGCGCGCGCGCGAGCTTGCCGGCATCGCCCTCATGGTCGTCGGCATCGCGATGATGCTCAACCTGCACTAGGGTCTTCGCATGCGCGGATTCCGCATCGCCGAGGCACGCGCCCCCGCAGAGATCGACGCCGCCGCGACGCTGTTCCGCGAATATGCGGACGGGCTCGGCGTCGATCTCGGCTTTCAGGGTTTCCCTGCCGAGCTTGCCGGGCTGCCGGGCCTCTATTCGCCTCCTGAGGGCGAGCTGCTGCTGGCGTGGAGCGACGACGGCCGACCCCTCGGCTGCGTCGGGGTTCGGCCTCTCGACGGCAGGCGCGCCTGCGAAATGAAGCGCCTTTATGTCCGCCCGGCCGGACGCCGGCTCGGCATCGGCGAGGCGCTCGTCGCCGCGATCGTCGCGGCGGCCGAAGAGCTCGGCTATGACGAGATGCGGCTCGACACGATACCGTCGATGGCGGCCGCGATCGCGCTCTACGGCACGTTCGGCTTCGTGCAAATACCCGCCTATTACGCGAGCCCGATCCCCGGCACGCTCTATTTCAGCCGTCGGCTGGCGCGCCGCCGATAACCGAAGCGAAGGCCGCGGGTCTTGCATCGCGGCGGCGGCTTGCATATCTCTGCGCCAGCCCGCCCAACCCTATTGGCAGAGCCATGTCGCAAGAGAAAAGAAGCTTCCAGGCGGAGGTGAGCCGCCTGCTCGACATCGTCGCCCACTCGCTCTACAGCGAGAGGCAGATCTTCCTGCGCGAGCTGATCTCGAACGCGTCGGATGCCTGCGACCGGCTGCGCTACCTGGCGCTGACCGAGCCCGCCCTCATCGCCGCCGACCCCGGGCTCAGCGTGGTGCTGACGCCGGACAAGGCGAAGCGCACGCTGACCGTCGCCGACAACGGCATCGGCATGAACCACGACGAGCTGGTGGAGAACCTCGGCACCATCGCCCGCTCCGGCACGGCGCATTTCATGCAGCAGCTGTCCGGCGACCAGCGCAAGGACATGGCGCTCATCGGCCAGTTCGGCGTCGGCTTCTATTCCGCCTTCATGGTCGCCGACGAGGTCGAAGTGCTGTCGCGCAAGGCGGGCGAGGACAGGGCCTGGCGCTGGGTCTCCGACGGCAAGGGCGAGTTCACCGTCGAGCCCGCCGAGAAGCCCGGCCGCGGCACGGTGATCACGCTGCATCTGATGGCGGACGCCGCCGAGTATCTCGAGACGGCGCGGCTGCGGCAGATCGTCAAGACCTATTCCGACCACGTCGCGCTGCCGATCCTGCTCGAGGCCGAGGGCAAGCGGGAGACGCTCAACACCGCGGCGGCGCTGTGGACGCGGCCCAAATCCGAGATCACCGCCGAGCAGTACCGCGAGTTCTACCACCACACGGCCCACAGCTTCGACGAGCCCTGGCTCACGCTCCACAGCAAGGCCGAAGGCACCTTCCAGTACACCACGCTGCTGTTCGTGCCGGGAACCAAGCCCTTCGATCTCTTCGACCCCGTGCGCAAGCCGCGGGTCCGGCTCTATGTCCGCCGCGTCTTCATCACCGACGACTGCCCGGAGCTGCTGCCCGCCTATCTGCGCTTCCTGCGCGGCATCGTCGACAGCGAGGATTTGCCGCTCAACGTCAGCCGCGAGATGCTGCAGCACAACCCGATGCTGGCCAAGATGCGCGGCCAGATCACCAAGCGCGTGCTCGCCGAGCTCGCCCGCAAAGCCAAGGACGCGCCCGAGGATTACGCGAAATTCTGGGAGAATTTCGGCGCGGTGCTGAAGGAAGGGCTCTACGAGGATCACGAGCATCGCGATCAGCTGCTGCCGCTGATGCGCTTCCGCAGCACCGCGGGCGACGCCCTCGTCTCGCTCGACGAGTATGTCGCGCGGATGAAGCCGGGGCAGCAGGCGATCTACACCATCACCGGCGACAGCTTCGAGCTCGTCGCCCGGAGCCCGCAGCTCGAAGGCTATCGCGCCAAGGGCGTCGAGGTGCTGCTGCTCACCGATCCCATCGACGAGTTCTGGATGCCGGCGATCGGCAGCTACAAGGAGCATCCGCTGAAATCGGTGACGCGCGGCGCCGCCGATCTCGCCAAGATCGAAGGCGGCGGCAAGCCGGACGAGGCGACGCCGGCGGCCGCGCCCGAGGCGACGGTGGCGAGCCTCATCGCCCTCTTCAAGCTGTCGCTCGGCGAGGCGGTGAAGGACGTGCGCACCTCCGACCGGCTGACCGACAGCGCCGTCTGCCTCGTCGCCGACGAAGGCGATCTCGACATGCATCTGGAGCGGCTGCTGAAGCAGCACCACCAGCTCTCGGCGGCGGCCAAGCGCATCCTCGAGATCAATCCGCGCCATCCG
>JASHTP010000097.1 GCA_030040495.1 Alphaproteobacteria bacterium | reverse complement strand
GTGCCGCCATTGCTGTAGCCCGCGGTCTCGTGCAGCGCCGCCAGCAGATCATCGTCGCTGCCGTGCTGATAGTCCTCGCGCACGCCGAGCACGCTGCGCAACCAGGGAGTCCAGTGGGTGGTCGCCTGCAGATAGAGCGCGCCGGCGAACAGGTCGACATCGTCATGGTTGGAGAAGGAGGCGGGATCGCCCGCGGTCTGGGCCGCCGTCAACGGCGCCTGGCCTTGGCTCGGCAGGCGGCCGACATCGAGGATGTCGTAGCGCGTCGAGCCGCCCATCAGCAGCTCGTTGCGGATCCCGCCCAGCATCAGCGGCAGCTTGTACTGCGCCGCGTTGCCGATCACGTTGCGGTTCTCGAATTGGTCTTCCTGGTCGCCATGCACGGGATCGACCAGGAAATGCGTGAAGTCGTTGAAGAGGTTCAGCGAGTTATAGATGTAGAAGGCGCTCGCGGTGAATTCGCCCGGCGCCAGGTCGGCATGGTAGTTCGCCGACAGGCTGCCGCGCAACGCGTGGCCGCCGTCGGTCGGGTTGAGCGACCCGAAATAGCCGACCTCCGGCACGGCGCGCAGCGGGATGTCCGTCGTGTTCGTCCAGACCTGGTGATAGAACATGCCGGTCAGCGAGAAGCCGTTGTCCTGGCCTGCCTCGCTGTAGCGCAGCACCACGTTCTCCTTGCGCGCGTCGTCGGGCACCACGAAGGGGCCGTCGTAATGCTGCAGCTCGGCGGCCTCGAGCAGGTGCCCCGCGCCGAGCGCCTGCGATTGCCCGCTGAAGAGACGCTCGTAGCCCAGTGTGCCGATGGTCCCGGTGACCTGATCGGCAATGACGTCGCGGTAGCTGACGCGCACCGAGCCCACGGCGCCGAAATCGCCGACATCGGCGTAGTAGGGACCCTTGGTATAGGTGATTTCGTCGGCGAGTTCCGGGATCATGAAATTGAGATCGGTATAGCCTTGCCCGTGCGCGTGCGTGGGCTGGTTGATCGGCATGCCGTCGACATAGGTTTCGAGATCGGTGCCGTGGTCCAGGTTGTAGCCGCGCATGAGATACTGATTCGCTTTGCCTTCGCCGCTGTGCAAGGTGACGGTCAGGCCCGGTACGGTCTCGAGCAGCTGGCCCGGGCGGTAGGCGGGCGTGAGCTGCAACTCGTCGTCGTCCACCACCCCTTCGCTCGCCGTCGATGCCGTTCCGAGAAGCTCCAGGCGCGGCGCCGTCACCGTGATCTCGGGCAAGAGCTGGAGGTTGTCGGGAGCAGCCGGCGGCGGAGCATTGCCGGCTTCCTGCGCCAGCGCCGCGACGCCGAGCGAGAGGAGTGACGTGCCCGCCAAGGCGCAGCCCGCGCCGATGCGGCGCAGGACCGCCGCGCCGACGCGCGGCCGCGCGGGCGTCGGCGCGGCGGTCGGCCGAGAAGCGCAGTCGAATTCCATGGTCCCCCCGAACGCGGATGGGCGTGCTCCCCCGTCATCCGCGAACGAAAGGCAGTCGGCTCTTGCAGAAACGCGAGAACCCCCCGGCCGCCCCCGTCGAGACACCCCGCTCGACGCGCCCGCGCATGACCACGGCGATGGCAGGTCTCCTGGCTCGCGGGTCGCTGCGCGGCACGGCCTTCCCGGTTTCCCAGTGGCGCCCTTCGTGCCAAGCTCGCCGCCTACAGTTGCGGGGGCAGCCGCGGCATGGGGCTTGTGGCCCGCACCGCATTCCCTCTTCTTCCCCTGGCGGGGAACCATCGCGACCATGCTAACGACGGCTGCAGTATGATGTCTATAGAAAATTATCATACCGTGGCCGCAAGTCGAGAAACGGAGGAACCAGGATGCAGCGCATTACCATCACGCTTGACGAGGAATTCATGGCGGAACTCGATCGCTTTGTCGCCGCGCACGGCTATCAGAACCGGTCGGAGGCGATGCGCGATCTCGCGCGCGCCGGCATCCGTCAGGTCGCCGAGGGACGCGACGCTTCGCGCGACTGCGTCGGGGCGCTGGTCTATGTCTACGATCACGAGGCGCGCGAGCTGGCGAAGCGGCTGACCCGGTCCTTCCACGCCCGCCACGACCTCTCGCTGGCGGCGATGCACGTCCATCTCGACCATCGCAGCTGCCTCGAAGTCGCCGTGCTGCGCGGCAAGACGCAGGAGGTGCGGCATTTCGCCGACCATGTCGTGGCCGAGCGCGGCGTGCGCCACGGGCGCCTCGTCACCGTCCCGGTCGAGATCGAAAGCGGCACCCACGCCCACGGCGCGGCGCCGCGCCATCGCCATCTCCACACCCATGTGCGCGAGGCGTGACCGGCGCGGCGCCGGCGCGGCAATGACGGCAGCGGCCCGGTCGGATCTGATCGGGCGGTGATCGGGATTTTGGTCGATAGCGCCGCGTCTCGGCCTGGCTCCATCCAGCCGCGGCTCGGTCGCACCAAGAGCGAGAGCACTGCGAGGCCGGTCGGCATTGCGGTCGACGACCCTCCGGCCATCGCCGAGCAGCTCGATGTCGGAATCATCCGGACGGAGCGGACGCAGCCCTGCCCGTTCCTTCTGGCGGTTCCGTGCCGGTAACGGACTCTATCGAAGTAGCGACCTACTCCTACCACCGTGCAAGGCGGAGATCATCGGCCGCGGGCGGTGTTCGGCGCCAAGGAAGTCGGCTCTCCCTCCTTGGCACCCGACACCGATCATCGGTGCCGCCCTGGCTTCCACAGCGTGTCGCTTCGGCCTTTGTCGTTGAGATACCGGGCGAGAACAAACAGAAGATCGGATAGGCGGTTCGCGTAACGCAGCGCCGCGGGATTGACGGGCTCCTGATAGGCAACCTCCGTCATGTATCGTTCGGCGCGGCGAACCACGGTTCTGGCGTGGTGAAAGTGCGCCGAGGGCGCGCTTCCGCCCGGCAGAACAAAACTATCGAGCGGCGACAGCCCCGCATTGAAGGAATCGATCGTCTCTTCGAGCCATGTGACCTGCCGCTCGCTGACGCGCAGCGGCTCGACCTTGCGATGCTCCCGCTCGGGCCGGCACAAATCCGCGCCCAGATCGAAGAGATCGTTCTGGATACGGGTCAAGACATCGCGGACAGGCGCGTCTTCGATATGAAGCATGGCGATGCCGATCGCGGCGTTCGCTTCGTCGACCGTGCCGTAGGCCGTCACGCGCGCATGGAATTTCGGCAGCCGCGCACCGTCACCAAGCGACGTGCGCCCGTCGTCACCGGAACGGGTGTAGATTCTATCGAGTTTCATCGAGATCTTCCGATGCGGCCGAGTGGACTGCTCGGTATCGCCGGCGCGCTCTACCAGACCAGTCGATCGCGTTGGAAGAGCCGACATGCCGTTTCCGGCAGCAGCGACGACCCTATTGACGCGCTGAATTCATCCCGCGCATGATGTCGGCGATGGTTCCCTTCGGGGATTGAATGGGAACACGGTGCGGGCGCAAGCCCAATGCCGTGGCTGCCCCCGCAACTGTAAGCGGCGAGTCGAGCGCCACTGACGCCACTGGCGAAAGCCGGGAAGGCGGCGCAAGGCAAGGACCCGCGAGCCAGGAGACCTGCCATCGGCCGTGGTCGCGCGCGAACACATTGGGCGGGGTGCACCGATGGAGATCTGGAGCCGGTTCCAAGCTGAATCGGGTCTGACTTCGGTTCGCGGTGACGTGTCACGTTGCCGCGAGGCCTTTGGTCATGTCCCGTCAGCCCGGATTCTTAGCACGCCGTCATGCGTTCATTGTTTTGTGCAGCCTTTGCGCGTGGGATGGCGTGGCCGCTGAGGCTCATGCCCAGAACGAAGCGCCGAGCGACACCACACTGCCAGGCGTTGTCGTTTCGGCGACGCGGCTGCCGACCCCGGCCAGTGAGGTCGCCAGCAGTGTTACCGTCATCACTGCCGACGAGATCGCGCAAAAGCAAACGCCGACCCTCCCCGATATTCTCGCCGACGTTCCGGGCCTCAATGTCGTCCAGACTGGCGGCCCCGGCGGCGTCGCCAACGTCTATATCCGCGGCAGCAATACCAATCAGGTCAAGGTTCTGATCGATGGCATCGATGTCAGCGACCCGAGTTCGGTCGACGGCTCGTTCGATTTCGCACACGTCCTCACTTCCGACATCGAGCGGATCGAGGTGCTGCGCGGGCCGCAAAGCGGGCTCTATGGCGGCGATGCCATCGGCGGCGTCATCAATATTATTACGAAATCGGGATCCGGGCCTTTGAAACTCACGAGTAGCGTCGAAGGCGGGTCGTTCGACACGCTGAACGAGACGGCCGGCGCCAGCGGCTCGCAAGGCAGACTGAGCTACGTCTTCAACTTCGCCCATTTCGATAGCGGCGCGACACCAGTGACGCCGCCGAATCTCGTTCCGCCCGGAATCCCCTATAACGACGACTCCTATGAGAACGAGACCGGCACGACCAAACTCGGGCTCAAGGTAACCGACAATTTCGACCTGGGCTTCGTCGCCCGCTACGTCGATTACACGCTCCGGACGCAGAACACCGTTCCCGAGCCGCTCCCGGACGACACCGGGTCGCGCCAGCTCTTCACGCGGACGACGGCGCATCTCGTGAGTTTCGACGGGCTTTTCGACGAGACCTTCGGCGTCGGTTACACCGATTACCACAACACCTTCCTGGATCCGAATTTCGGCTCAGCCGAGGCGCTCCCGCCCAATCCCGACTATTTCAGCGGCGATCGCCTCAAATTCGACTGGCAGGGCAACATCAGGGTCGCCGTCGGCGAGGTCGTGACGCTGGGCGCCGAGCACGAGCTGGACCGCGTGGCTGCAAACGCCGCGGCTCCGCCGGCGCTCGCAGCGCAGTACGCGAACGACGCGGGCTATGCCCAGCTTCAATCAAGCTTTGGTGCGCAGTTCTTCAACACGGTGAGCGCGCGCTACGACGACAATTCGCAATTCGGCGGCAGGGCGACCTACCGCGAGGCGCCCGCCTATCTCATCACCGCGACGGGCACCAAGCTCAAGGGCAGCGTGGGCACGGGGTACAACCCTCCGTCGCTCACCGAACTCTTTGAAAATTTCCCGGGCTTCGACTTCTTCGCCAACCCTAAGCTGCTGCCAGAGACCAGCTTCGGCTATGATTTGGGTTTCGAGCAAGCGCTGCTCGCCAAGCGAATGACCTTCGGCGCAACCTATTTCCACAACGACATCAAGAACCTCATCGACATCAACAGTACCGGTACCTCCTACGCAAACATCGGCGAAGCGACGACCTACGGTGTCGAGAGCTTCGTCTCCTACAAGCCATGGGACCCGCTCACGTTGCGCGCGGACTACACCTACACCATGGCTACAGACGACATTCAACACACCGAGTTGCTGCGCCGCCCCAAGAACAAGGCGAGCCTCGACGCCGGATGGCAGGCGACGGCGAACCTGTCGTTCTCCGCTACGGTGCTCTATGTCGGTCCCTGGGTCGACGTGTATCGCGACGGCACACCCGGCGCCTCTGGCGCCGGGCACACGCTGGTCAACCTTGCAGGATCTTATGATCTGGGACACGGCGTGACCACCTTCGCGCGGATCGATAATATGCTCGACCGGCACTACCAGGAGCCGGTCGGTTTCGATCGCCCCGGCTTCGGCATCTTCGCCGGCGTGCGCGTTGCCTTCGATACCGGACTTGGCGGGAGGTAAAAGGCCGTGACGGTTGAGACCAAGCCCAAGCCCTTATCCGAGCGGATCGTCGATCCCGATGGCGCGACGGTGGAGGTTTTTCCGCTGCCGACCGACGAGGCGAATCTCTTCGAGCTGATGCGCGACCTGTTCGCGAACCATTGGCAGGAAATCACCTTCGGGCCAATGGTTCAGGGCGCCGCCTGGGAGATGCGGGCGGCGCAGGCGCCTGACAACATCACGATGTTCGACGGCTATCTGACCGTGGCGTTCGGCGTGCCGCATTTTCACATCTGCATCGGCGCGCACAAGGGGGCGCACAACAATCCGGTCTCGCCTGAGCTCGCCCACCACCGCCGCACCGCGCGCGCCGAACTCTATCGCCGGCTGAAACGCGACGGGACGCCGGTGTCATGGGGCGTGCGGCTGTTCAACGGCAAGGACGAGCAGCAGATTACGGTCTTGCTGCCCAACCCGTTCCTGCACCCGGAGACCGGCAAGGTGCTGAAGTCGCCCGACTGGTCGCGTCTCGCGCTGTGGGATCGATTGCGGGCGCGCTGGCTCGACTTGCCGGAACCGGATCCCGTCGATCGTTCCGGACGCGGCTTCCGTCACGATTAGCGGCCGCGCCCCTTCGAGAGCCCACTTCATTCACTTTGGTCAAGGAGAAGCGTCATGCAGGAACGGACACCGGTCTCCTTCTCCACGCGGCCGACGCCCCGCGACGGCGCCGCTTGGCGTCGTGCGCTCTGGCTCGCGCTGCTGGTTGCGGCGAGCGTCGCCTTCAGCTTCGGCTTTGCCTGTGCCGTGCCTTTCGCCGCCTTCGGCGCCACCGCCGCGCTCACCCTCGCGCGGCGCGACGCTGTGCTGCTGACCGTCGCGGTCTGGCTTGCCAACCAACTCGTGGGCTTCGCCGTCCTGAGCTACCCCTGGACCCAAAGCACCTTTGCCTGGGGCGCCGTCCTGGGCGTCGTCGCCGTCCTTGCCACCTTTGCCGCCCGGTCGATCGCGCGCCACCTCGAGGGGCGGGGCGTCGTCATCGTCACGCTGGCGGCGTTCGCCGGCGCTTTCATCGTCTACGAGGGCGGCCTGTTCATCGTCGCTGCCACCTTGCTCGGCGGGACGGCGGATTTCGTACCGGCGATCGTGGCATACATTCTCGAGATTAACGCCGGTGCCTTCCTCGGATTGATGGCGCTGCAGTGGGTGGGCGGGGCGATTGGCCTCTCGTCGAAGCAGCCATTTCAGCGGCTTGCCGGCGCACGGCACGCCTGAAGGAGATCCGAGCGTTCGAACGATTTCTGCTTTGGGCCAACCTGCGACTCGGCCGTTTCCGGTCAGGGACTCCGGATCGGCGCCGGCCGCAGACATCCGCGCACACACCCTCGCTGTCGGTTGCGAGCCCACGCCCTAGCGCGGCGCTTGCGCCCCGGTCTTGACAACCAGCAGCCAGAGCTGCGCCAGGGTGCCGGTCCCGTCCCCGCCCGCGACGCTGCGCAGCATCGCTTCGCCTTCTCCCGTCCGGCCGGCCTTCACAAGGGCGATCCCCAGATGCAGCTTGGCGTCATCGGGATGGGCGAGGCCGCCTTTGCGCAGCGCTTGCCGCAAGGCGGCGATCGCCTCGTCCCATCGGCCGTAGCCGGCATAGGCTTCGCCAAGCTCGGCGGCGAGCCGCCCGTCGTGCGCGGCCTCCGCTTCCTTCGCGCGCTGCGGCAGATCTTTCAGATCCTCGGCCGCTTGGCGCGTCGCCAGCGCGAGAAGCCGCTGCTGCCGCGCGGCATCGCCGCCGCGGCTGAGCACGCCCGCGGCATAGCCCTGCTCGAGCAGCGCCTTGGCCTCGCTCGCCAGCCCCGCCTGCAAGGCGAGCTCCGCCGCCTCCATGTATTGCGCTTGCGTCGCCAGCGTCCCGGTCGCCGCCATCAGCCGGTCGAGGTCGAGCGCGAGGCGATCGGCGAAACCCGGCTGCTGGCGAACCGCCGCCAGGAGCTGCCGCCAATTGGCCGTCGTCGGATAGCGCGCCGCCAGCTCCGTCAGCGCCGCGCGATAGGCCGCCCCATGCTGCTGGCGATACTCGCTGTCCGCCAGCATCTGCAGCACGGCTTCGCCGGTCGGCTTGCCGGCGCGGTCATCGGCCGCGAGCAGCGCGCGGCAGGCATCCGCCGCGGCGGCGAAATCGCCCCGCAGATAGTCGGCCTGCGCCATGAGCCGGCGTGGCGCCGCGTCGGCGCCGCCCGCCGCGTAATAGCGCCGGCCATAGGCGACGGTGCCGGCGTAATCCTTCGCCGCATAGCTGAGCTCCGCCAGCAGCGCCAGGCGGCTTTGCGCCTCGGCGGGCGGCAGCACGCCGGTGGCCAGCGCCGCCTCGAGCGCCTTGATCGTGCCGGGATAGTCGCCGCTCGCCTGCAGCACGGCGGCGCGCGTCGCCGCGATGACGTAGCTCTCGTAGGGCGTCTTGCCCCGGACCGCCTCGGCTTCGGCGAGCTTGGCCAGCGCCTCTTTGAGCCTTCGCTGCTTCAGCAGCTGTTGCGCCGCCTCTACCGGCCGGCCGATTTGCGGGCGGGCCGCCTGCTCCGCTTCGGCGGCGAGCGCCGGGCGCGGCAGCGCCGCAGCCGCGGCGCCGCCGAGCAGCGCCGCCAATGCCAGCACCGGAAGCGGCCCCGCCTTCATCGCCTCATTCCGGGGCCCGCTGGTCGCCGACGAGCCCGATCTTGACGACGCCGAGCCGCTGGCTCTCGGCGAGCACCATGGCGACGAACGCGTACTTCACCAGCTTGTTCGGCCGGATATGGATCTCGGGCTGCGGCTCCTGGCGCGCCGCCGCGCGCAGCCGGCCCTCGAGCGCGGCGCGGTCGGCGAGGACGGCGCCGTTCCACGACAGGGTGCCGTCGAAATCGATGTCGAGATCGACGATTTGCGGCTGCACCTGCGCCGGCGGCGGATTGCCGCGCGGCAGGTCGAGCCGCACCGAATGGGTCTGCACCGGAACGGTGATGATCAGCATGACGAGCAGCACCAGCATCACATCGATGAGCGGCGTGGTGTTGATGTCGATCATCACCTCGTCGTCGTCGCCGCCGGGCGGGCCTTGGGTCATGGCCATGACGGCGCGCTCCGTGGGAAGGCGGCCGGCGGCTTCATGGCGTCGCCGCCGCGCCGCGCTCGGGCTCCAGGATGAAGGCGACCGTGCCGATGCCGGCGCGCCGACAGGCGGCGACGACGCGGCCGACGAATTCGTAGCGGACGTCGCGGTCGGCGCGGATATGCACTTCCGGCTGCGGCCGCTCGGCCGAGCGCTGCTCGAGCTTCGCCAGCAACACCGCAAGGTCGGCGAGCTTGGCGTCGTTCCAGAACAGGTCGCCCTCCTTGTCGATGCTGAGGATGATGGTCTGCGGCTTGGTCAGGGTCGGCTGGTCCACCTCGTGCGGCAGCGCCACCGGCA
>JASHTP010000096.1 GCA_030040495.1 Alphaproteobacteria bacterium | reverse complement strand
TATTTCGCGCTCCCCGGCGCGGCGCTCGGCCGCGCGCGCATGCGGGCGAAGACACTGCTGGGGGAGCCGCTGCTGCTCTGCCGCGGCGCGGACGGCGCGGTCTTCGCGCTGCGCGACATCTGCCCGCATCGCGGCATCCCGCTCTCCTGCGGCCGTTTCGACGGGCGCGAGGTCGAATGCTGCTATCACGGCTGGCGCTTCGACGGCGCCGGCCGCTGCGCCGCCATCCCGTCGCTGGTGGAAGGGCAGGAATTCGACATCGCGCGCATCAAGGTGAAGGCCTATCCGGCGCGCGAGGTGCAGGGCAACATCTGGGTCTATTTCGGCGAGGATCCCGCCGCCGCGCCGCCGGTGCCGGTGCTGCCGGACGTCGGCGAGCGCGCGCCCGACCTCTTCGAGAGCATGCGCTTTCCCTGCGCCATCGACCATGCGGTGGTGGGGCTGATGGACCCCGCGCACGGGCCTTTCGTCCACCGCGCCTGGTGGTGGCGCGGGCGCCACTCGATCCACGAGAAGGCCAAGGCCTTCGCGCCCTCGCCCTTCGGCTTCACCATGCTGCGCCACGCGCCGTCGCGCAATTCCAACGCCTACCGGCTGCTCGGCGGCAGCCCCGAGACCGAGATCGCCTTCCAGCTGCCGAGCCTGCGCATCGAGCATATCCGCGTCGGCCGCCATGCCGTCGTCAACCTCACCGCGGTGACGCCGCTCAATGACCGCGAGGTCGAGGTCAACCACGCGATCTACTGGACGCTGCCCTACCTGACGGCGCTGAAGCCGCTGCTGCGGCGCTTCGCCCGCGCCTTCCTGCGCCAGGACCGCGACATCATGGCGCTGCAGCAGCAGGGGCTGAGGTACGATCCGCCGCTGCTGCTGATCAACGACGCCGACACCCAGGCGCGCTGGTATCATCGGCTGAAGAACGAGTATGCGCGCGCCCGCGCCGAGGGGCGGCCTTTCGCCAATCCGGTGAAGGAGCGCGTGCTGCGCTGGCGGAGCTGAAGGGAGCATGACCATGCGCATCGCGACCGCGACCTTCGCGCTGCTCGTCTGTCTCGCGCCGGCGGCGGCCAGGGCGGAGCTGCTGCGCTGCTCCGAGATCCCCGCGGCGCAGCGCTTCGTCGAGGGCCTGCCGCCCGGACCGGACACGCGCGCCGCGCAACGGCATCTCGACGCGGCCAAGCGCGCCGCCTCGGACGAGGAATGCGACAAGGAGCTGCGGCAGGTCGACCTTTATGCGCGCCGCGCCGCCGGCGCCGAGAAGCGCGCCGCGGCGCCGGAGCCGCCCGTCCCCTGCGCCGACTGGCTGCACCAGGACCGGCCGGGCGGCAGCGACTATCACGGCCCGCCGGTGCCGGGCTGCCCGGCCGGACGGTAGCGGGCGATGCCGCGCCTCTTCACCATCGGCTACGAGAAGGCGAGCCAGGCGGAGATCGTCGCCGCGCTCGAGGCGGCCGGCGTGGCGCGGGTCATCGACGTGCGCGACCGCCCGCTGTCGCGGCGCGCCGGCTTCTCCAAGCGCCAGCTCCAAGCGGGCCTCGAGCAGGCGGGGCTCGGCTATGTCCATCTCCAGGCGCTGGGCACGCCGCCCGAAGGGCGCGAGGCGAACCGGCGGCGAGACTGGCCGCGCTTCTGGCGCATCGTCGAAGCGAAGCTCGCGACGCCCGAGGCCGAGCACGCGCTCGAAGAGGCGGCCGGGCTCGCGGCGCAGGCGCCGAGCTGCCTGCTCTGCTACGAGGCCGACTGGCGCATCTGCCACCGCAGCCGCGTCGCCGACCGCCTCGCCGAGCGCCACGGCTTCGCCGTCACCCATTTGGCCGCCGTTCAGCTGCCGTAGCTGTCGCGCAGCCGCACCCAGGCCATGGCGTGAGGCCCTGATTCGTCGCGCCCCTTGGGCACGAGGTCGAGGTAGTGATAGGCGGCGTTCATCATGTCGAGGCCGCGGGCATAGGTCGAATAGGTGTGGAAGACCGCGCCCGAAGGATCCCTAAAGAAGACGCTGATGCCGGGCCGCTCGCCGAAGGTCCCCTTGGTGCGCGTGTAGTTGTAGTAGATCTCGCCCTTCGCCGTCTCCTCTTGCGTCGCCGTCACCTGGAAATCCTGGTTGAAGTCGCTGCGGCCCGACGAGACCCAGGGGAAGCTCCAGCCCATGCGCCGCTTGAAACCCTCGATCTTGGCGAGCGGCGCGCGCGACACGGCGACGAACGCCACGTCGCGCGCCGCCAGATGGAGCGTGAAGCCGTTGAAGCCGTCCGCCCAGAAGGAGCAGCTCTTGCACGCCGCCTCCCAGCCGGGATCGAACATGAAATGCTGGACGATGAGCTGGCTCTTGCCGGCGAAGAGCTGCGCCAGGCTCTGCGCGCCGGCGGGCGTGTCGAAGACGTACTCCTTCTCGACGCGCTCCCAGGGCAGCGCCCGGCGCTGCCGGCTCAGCTCGTCGCGCTGCCGCGTGAACTCCTTCTCGCGGGCGAGCAGCGCCTTGCGCGCCGCAACCCAGGCCTCGTGCGAGACGATTTCGTGAGCCTCCATGCTCCGCCTCCCGGCGCGGCCCGATGCCGCCGCTGCACCTTCATTATCAAAGGAAGCGTTGATAGTCAACAATAGCGTTGATTATCACGCCGACGTGACCGGCGCCGCTATTCCCCCGGCGCGGTCTGCGCCACCGTCGCCGGCGGCGGCGCCTCGGTGCGGCCGGGCGCGAAGCGGCGCGCGAGATCGACGATCTCGCCGACGACGCCGCGGCGGAACAGCAGCACGCAGAAGACGAAGATCACGCCCTGGATCACCGTCACCCAGGAGCCCCAGGACGCAAGATAGTTCTCCATGGTGACGTCGATGAAGGCGCCGACGACCGGGCCGAATTCGGTGCCGAGGCCGCCGAGCAGCGTCATCAGCACCACCTCGCCCGACATCTGCCAGGTGACGTCGGTCAAGGAGGCGAGCTGGAAGACCAGCGCCTTGGTCGCGCCGGCGAGGCCGGCGAGCGTCGCCGAGAGGGTGAAGGCGAGCAGCTTGTAGCGCTCGGTCCGGTAGCCGAGCGAGATCGCGCGCGGCTCGTTCTCGCGGATCGCCTTCAGCACCTGGCCGAAGGGCGAGTGGATGGTGCGGTAGACGAGGGCGTAGCCGCCCAGGAAGACGGCCAGCACGAAATAGTACATCGGCAGCGAATGGTTGAGGTCGACCACGCCGAGGAGGTGCCCGCGCGGCACCGCCTGGATGCCGTCCTCGCCGCCGGTGAACTTGGCCTCGACCGCGATGAAATAGATCATCTGCGCCAGCGCCAGCGTCACCATGGCGAAATAGATGCCCTGGCGGCGGATGGCGAGCCAGCCGAAGACCGCGCCGAGCAGCGCCGCCACCGCGGTGCCGGCGAGGATGCCGGTCAGCGGCTCGAAGCCCCAGGCCTTGACGGTATAGGCGGTGATGTAGGCGGCGCTGCCCATGAAGGCGGCGTGGCCGAAGGAGAGCAGCCCGACATAGCCGATGAGCAGGTTGAAGGCGCAGGCGAAGAGCGCGAAGCACAGCGCCTGCATGAGGAAGACGGGATAGAACAGGAAGGGCGCCGCCAAGGCCGCCGCCAGCAGCAGCGCCGCGATGCCGACGCGCCAGCGCGCCGGGAAGCCGTCGCGCGCGCCGGTCATGTCAGACGGTCCTGCCGAAGAAGCCGGCGGGCTTCACCAGCAGCACGATCGCCATGACGACGAAGATCACCGTGTTCGACGCCTCGGGATAGAACACCTTGGTCAGGCCCTCGACCACGCCGAGCACGAAGCCGCTGGCCACGGCGCCGACGATCGAGCCCATGCCGCCGATGACGACGACGGCGAAGACGACGACGATGATGTCGGAGCCCATCAGCGGGCTCACCTGATAGATCGGCGCCGCGAGCACGCCGGCGAGCGCGGCGAGCCCGGCGCCGAAGCCGTAGGTCAAGGTCACCATGCGCGGCACGTTGATGCCGAAGGCCTGCACCAGGCTCGGATTCTCGGTCGCGGCGCGGAGATAGGAGCCGAGCCGCGTGCGCTCGATCAGGAACCAGGTGCCGAAGCACACCGCGAGCGAGGCGAAGATCACCCAGGCGCGGTAGTTGGGCAGGAACATGAAGCCGAGATTGCGCGCGCCGGTGAGCTCGCGCGGGATCGAATAGGGCTGGCCGGAGGAGCCGTAATAGTTGCGCAGCACGCCTTCGATGATCAGCGCCACGCCGAAGGTGAGCAGCAGCCCGTAGAGATGGTCGAGCCGGTAGATGTGGCGCAGCAGCAGGCGCTCGAGCGCGATGCCGATCGCCGCCACCGCGATCGGCGCCAGGATGAGCGACGGCCAGTAGCCGATGCCGAGATAGTCGAGCGCGAACCAGGCGCAGAACGCCCCCAGCATGTATTGCGCGCCGTGGGCGAAGTTGATGATGTTGAGCATGCCGAAGATGACGGCGAGCCCGAGGCTCAGCATGGCGTAGAAGGCGCCGTTGATGAGCCCGATCAGCAGCTGCCCGAAGAGCGCCTGCGTCGGCGGCATCGCGACGGCGATGTGCGCCAGCCAGTCGGGCATCAGCGCAGCCTCCGCAGGCGCATCGGCCGGCCTAGCCCTTCTTCACCAGCGGGCAGTCGCCCTTGTCGAGCGGGCGGAAGGCCTGGTCGCCGGGAACGGTCTCGATCAGCTTCAGCATGTCCCACTCGCCCTTCGACTCCGACGGCTTCTTCACCTCGAAGAGATACATGTCGCGGACGACGCGGCCGTCCTCGCGCAGCTTGCCGTTCTTGGTCATGAAGTCGTTGATCGGCAGCTTGCGCATCTCGGCCATCACCTTGTCGGGATCCTTGGTGCCGATCGCCTTGATCGCCTTCAGGTAATGCGCCACGGCGCTGTACACGCCGGCCTGGTCGAAGGTCGGCGGCCGGCCGAAGCGGTCGGAAAAGCGCTTGGAGAAGGCGCGCGTCTCGGCGTTCATGTCGTGATAGAAGGGCGCGGTGAGCTGCAGCCCCTGCGCCGCCTTGAGGCCGAGGCTGTGCACGTCGCTGGTGAAGATGAGGAGGCCGGCGAATTTCTGGCCGCCTTCGGTGATGCCGAACTCGGCGCCCTGCTTGATCGAGTTGATGGTATCGCCGCCGGCGTTGGCGAGGCCGATGATCTTCGCCTTGGAGGCCTGCGCCTGCAGCAGATAGGAGGAGAAGTCGGCGGTGTTGAGCGGCACCTGCACGTCGCCCACCACCGTGCCGCCCGCCGCCTTCACCACGTCGGCGGTGTCGCGCTCGAGCGCATGACCGAAGGCATAGTCGGCGGTGATGAAGAACCAGGTGTTGCCGCCGCTCTTCACCACCGCGCCGCCGGTCACGTGGGCGAGCGAATAGGTGTCGTAGACCCAGCTCGCCGCGTAGGCGTTGCATTTGGGCCCGGTGAGATCGGAGGAGGCGGGACCGACGAAGAGCGCGATCTTCTTCTTCTCGCGCGCCACCTCGTTGACGGCGAGCGCCACCGAGGAGGTCGGCACGTCGGTGATCGCGTCGACGCCATTCTCGTCGTACCATTGCCGCGCGATGGCGGCGCCGACATCCGGCTTGTTCTGGTGGTCGGCCGAGATGATCTGCACCTTCTGGCCCAGCACCGGCCCGGCATCCTCGGCCGCCATCTCGGCGGCGACCACCGAGCCCTTGCCGCCGATATCGGCATAGAGCGACGACATGTCGTTGAGCACGCCGATCTTGACCGGCCCGCTCGATTGGGCCTCGGCGCCGGCGGCACTCAGCGCAACCGCCGCGACCGCGGCCAGCAACAGTTTCATTCGCATCTGCAAACTCCCCTTTAGACGCCCAGATATTCGTGCAACTTGCCGATGTTCTCGTCGAGCCGGTCGTTGGCGATCTCGTCGATGACCTGGCCGTGCTCGACGACATAATGACGATCCGCCACGGTGGCGGCAAAGCGGAAGTTCTGCTCCACCAGCAGGATGGTGAAACCTTTCTGCTTCAGCGCGCCGATGACGGCGCCGATCTGCTGGACGATCACCGGCGCCAGCCCTTCCGTCGGCTCGTCGAGCAGCAGCAGGCGTGCGCCGGTGCGCAGGATGCGCCCGATCGCCAGCATCTGCTGCTCGCCGCCCGAAAGCTTGGTGCCCTGCCCGCGCTTGCGCTCGGCGAGGTTGGGGAAGAGCGCGTAGACCTCCTCGACGCTCATCCCGCCCGGCCGCACCTGCGGCGGCAGCAGCAGATTCTCCTCGACGCTGAGGCTCGAGAAGATGCCGCGCTCCTCCGGGCAATAGGCGATGCCCGAGCGCGCGATGCGGTTGGAGGCGAGGCCGACGAGCTCGCGCCCTTCGAAGGCGACCGAGCCGCGCCGCTGCGGCAGGATGCCCATGATCGCCTTCAAGGTGGTGGTCTTGCCGACGCCGTTGCGGCCGAGCAGGGTCACCACCTCGCCCTCGCCCACCGTGAAGCTCATGCCGTGCAGGACGTGCGATTCGCCGTACCAGGCGTGGAGGTCCTGGACGCGCAGCAGGTCCCGCTGCCGGACGGAAGCCTCAGGCATGGCCGGCCACCGCGCCGGTGCCCATATAGGCCTCGCGCACCTCGGCATTGCCCGAGACCTGGGCATAGCTCCCTTCCGCCAGCACGCGGCCGCGCGTCAGCACGGTGATGATGTCGGAGAGATCGGCGACGACCGACAGATTGTGCTCCACCATCAGCACGGTGCGGCTGCGCGCGATTTCGCGGATCAGGCCGGCGATGCGGCCGATATCCTCGTGGCCGAGGCCGGCCATCGGCTCGTCGAGCAGCAGCAGCTCGGGCTCGAGCGCCAGCGTCGTGGCGATCTCGAGCGCACGCTTGCGGCCGTAGGGCAGCTCGGCCGCGGTCGATTGCCGGTCGTCGGCCAGGCCCACCGCGGCGATCAGCGCGTCGGCGCGCGGGTTGAGCGCGTCGAGGCACCGCTCCGAGCGCCAGAACTGGAACGAGGTGCCGAGCGGGCGCTGCAGCGCGATGCGCACATTCTCGCGCACGCTCAGATGCGGGAACACCGCCGAGATCTGAAAGGAGCGCACCATGCCGAGCCGCGCCACCTCGGGCGCGCGCAGCGCGGTGATGTCGCGGCCGCCATAGACGATCTTGCCGGCGGTCGGCTCGAGGAACTTGGTGAGCAGGTTGAAGACCGTGGTCTTGCCGGCGCCGTTGGGGCCGATCAGCGCGTGGATGGTGCCGCGCCGCACCTTGAGGTCGACGCCGCTCACCGCCGTGAAGCCGGCAAACTCCTTGGTAAGACCTTGGGTCTCGAGAATGACGTCGTCCAATGCGCATCCCTCTGCCGGAGGCCGGTGCATCGCCGGCCTCGTCGTTGCTTGCGCGCAAGGCTAGCCACTCGCCGATGTCGGCACAAGCCCGCCGGGGAGCGGGCGGCGCCCGCCGCGCCGGCCTCGGCACGGGCTTTCGCGCCGCCCGCCGCGCCCTTATAAACCGGTCGGAGCGGGAGAGCGACGATGACGCAAGGCCTGAGCGAGCTGCTGGCCGAGCTGCGCTTCGACGGGCGCGGGCTGGTCGCGGCGGTGGCGCAGCAGCACGACAGCGGCGAGGTGCTGATGGTCGCCTGGATGAACCGGCTGGCGGTGGAGGAGACGCTGCGCACGGGAGAGGCGCATTACTGGTCGCGCTCGCGCGACCGGCTCTGGCGCAAGGGCGAGAGCTCGGGCCAGACGCAGCGGCTGGTCGAGCTCAGGGTCGATTGCGACGGCGACGCGCTGCTGCTGCTAGTCGACCAGCACGGCGTCGCCTGCCATACCGGCCGGCGCAGCTGCTTCTTCCGCGCCTGGCGCGACGGCGGGCTGATCGAGATCGCGCGGCCGGAGGTGTCCCCGGCCGAGCTCTACGGCGAGAAGGAGTGAAGGATGCGCCTCGTCGTCGCCATGATGAAGCACGAGACCAACACCTTCTCGCCGGTCAAGACCGATTGGCAGCGCTTTCTCGAATGGGGCGCCTATTTCGGCGCCGAGGCGCGGCGCGCCTATGAGGGCACGGCGATGCCGATCGGCGCCTATCTGAAGCTCGCGCGCGAGATCGGCGCCGAGGTGGCGACGCCGGTCGCCGCCGAGGCGATGCCGAGCGGCCCGGTGGCGGCCGAGGCCTATGCGTTGATGTCGGACGCCATCCTCGACGCGGTGCGTCGGGGCTGCGACGCGGCGCTGCTCGACCTGCACGGCGCCATGGTGGCGGAGACGACGGCCGACGGCGAAGGCACGCTGCTGGAGCGCATCCGCGCGCTGGCGCCGGAGCTGCCCATCGCCGTCACCTGCGACCTGCACGCCAACCTGACCGACCGCATGGTGCGCAACTGCACGGCGCTCATCGGCTACAAGACTTATCCGCATGTCGACATGTACGAGGTCGGCGAGCAGGTCGGCCGCATCCTGCTGCGCGCGATGAAGGGCGAGATAAGGCCGGTCATGGGCTGGACGCACCGGCCGCTGCTGGCGCAGACCCTGCGCATGGGCACCGACGACGAGCCGATGCGCAGCCTGATCGCCATGGCGCGCGCCGAGGAGCGCGGCGGGCTGCTGGCCGCCACCGTGTTCGGCGGCTTCCCGCTGGCCGACATGCCCGATGCCGGCATGTCGGCGATCTGCATCGCCGACGGCGACCGCGCCCGGGCGCAGGCCGCCGCCGAGCGGCTGATGGACGCCGCCTGGCGGCAGCGCGAGCAGTTCCTCTATCGCCACGAGGATCTCGCCCAGGCGGTGGCGCGCGCCAAGGCGATCGGCGAGGGCCCGGTGCTGCTGCTCGACCATGCCGACAATACCGGCTCCGGCGGCACCCAGGACGTGATGACCGTGCTGCGCGAGGTGATGCGCCAGGGGCTCGAGGACGTCGCCGTCGCCGCGGTCTGGGATCCCGAGGCGGTGAGACAGATGGCCGCGGCCGGCGTCGGCGCCACGATCACCCTGAAGCTCGGCGGCAAGCTGGACATGCCGTCGATCGGCAGGCGCGGCGAGCCGCTCGCCGTCACCGGCAGGGTGCGCACGCTCAGCGACGGCGAATGGATCGTGCGCGGGCCGATGTACACCGGCGTCAAGGTCAACATGGGCCCGACCGCGGTGCTCGACACCGGCAAGATCGAGATCGTCGTCGTCTCGCGCCATCACGAGCCCTGGGACCAGGGCGTCTTCACCTCGGTCGGCATCGACCCCAGGCACAAGCGCTACCTGCTGCTGAAGTCGCGCATCCATTACCGCGCCGGCTTCGCGCCGCTGGCGCGCGCCACCATCACCTGCGACGGCGAGGGCGTCACCACCTCGGACAATGACCGGCTGCGCTTCGAGCATGTGCGCCGGCCGGTCTTTCCGCTCGACCGGCTCAACGCGCCGCTCGAGCCGAGGAGCTGAGCCATGCGCCGCCGCCTGCTGCTGATGGTCCCCGCCCTCCTCGCCAGCCTGGCCGCGGCGCGCGCCCAGGGCCCGAACTGGATCGTCGACGGCGCTTGGGTCAAGCCCTCGCTCGAGGGCGCCCTCAACAGCGTCGCCTATTTCACCCTGGTGAACCGCACCGGCAGCGCCGACCGGCTGCTGGCGGTGACCACGCCCGTCGCCGCGCGGGCGGAACTGCATCGCGACGAGATGAAGGACGGCGTCATGGCGATGCGCGCGACGGGCCCGCTGGCCCTCGCCCCCGGCGCCCGTGTCGTGCTGGCACCGGGCGGGTTCTATCTCATGCTGATCGGGCTGAAGCAGCCGCTTCGACCGGGCGACCATTTCCCGGTCACGCTGACCTTCGAGCACAGCGCGCCGCTGACGGTCGAGCTTCCGGTCCTGGCCGGCCCGCCTTCCTAGGCTCGACCGCGGCGCCGATCGCCCGCGCTAGAGCGCTTTCAAGCGAAGTGGGCACCGGTTCGCGTGAAGAAAACGCGACAAAATAAGAAATTCTAGAGCTTGGGGCAGCTGAGCGTGCGCTTCTGCTCGGCGAGCACGTCCTGGTCGAAGGCCTTGCCGGCGCAGGCCCCGTTATAGTCGGCGACCGCCGCATTGTAGCGCTTCACCGCCGCGGCATAGCTCTCGGTCACCGGGCCGGCGAGGTTGTCACCGGCCTCGTCGCGCTCGGCGAGCAGGTGCTTGAAGGCCTCGACGTCGGCCGGGTTGTTGACGTCGACCCGCGGCCGCGAGGCCTGGACCCGCTTGTCCAGCGCCGCGAAGGCCTGGCGCTTCGCCTCATAGGCGCGGCTTTGCGCTTGAACCTCGGCGTCCAGGCTGGCGACGGTCTGCTCCTTGCACAGGCAGGCCCGGATCTCGTCGGGCGACCGCACGATCTGGGCATCGGCCGCGCCGGCGAGGCAAGGCAGCGCCAGCGCTGCGGCGATCGCGACCCGCCATCCCTCGATCCGCATGCCGCTCTCCGCTCTTGCGCCGCCCGCCGCGGCTTTATTTCGGCTGCGCGACAGTTTAGCGGATCGGCCGGCTTGCCGGAACTGCTGATAACTGTTGCAATAATACTTCCCGGAGACAGAATGTCCCCCGGGGAACCGGCGGTTGAACCAGGCGTCTTAGTGCAGCGCCGAGAGCTCGGCGGCGGGTCCATGGCCGCGAAGCCGATGCCGATGCAGGGAAGGACGGGACGATGAAGCACCATAGAAGCATTGCCGGAGGTTTGGCCATCTGGGGCTTGGCCCTGCTGCTCGCCGGCTGCTCGGGCTGGTCCTTCCAGCCGCCGATGCGGGGGAACGTGTCCTTCGCCCCCTACAATCTCGGCAAGCTGCGCGCCGCCGCGCCGGCGAAGCCCGCCACCTTCACCGAGGGGCTGACCTCCGACTATGCCGGGCTCGCCGGCTCGCTGGAGGACGAGATCAAGGACTGGGCCGACGCCGACTATTTCGCCCGCAAGGGCCTGGCCGCGGCCGCGGGCGAAGCGGTGCCGCCGGAGGACAACGGCAACTGGCTGGTTCCGCTCGAGGTCCCCAACAAGTTCCGCACCGATCTCGCGCAGAGCCGGGCGCGGCTGGTGGCGGCGCTCGATGCCGGCGGTCGCGACCGGCTGCCGCTGGTCGCCGCCCGCGCCCAGGTCAGCTACGATTGCTGGGTCGAGCGCATGGAGGACGACTGGCAGACGGCCATCGACGGTCCCTGCCACAAGCAGTTCCTCGACGCCCTGGCGCGCCTCGAAGGCCGCGCCGAGCCGGCGGCGCAGCCGGCCATGGGCCCGGGCGCCGGACGCGAATACCGCGTCTATTTCGAATTCGACAAATCCTCGCTGCTGCCCGAGGCGAAGCTGATCCTGCACCAGGTGGCGCTGCTCGCCAAGGCGAACGCCAAGCTGCGGATCGTGCTGGTGGGCAAGGCCGACCGCGCCGGCACCGACCGCTACAACATGGGGCTCTCCAAGCGGCGCGCCGAACGCGTGCGCGCGGCGCTGGTCGAGGAGGGCATCGTCGCCGGGCGGATCACCACGCGCTGGGTCGGCGAGCGCGAACCGCCGGTGCCGACCGCCAACGGCGTGCGCGAGCCCAGGAACCGCGTCGTCGAGATCACGCTGCAGTAGCGCCAAGGCGAACGGGCGCAGCCGGTTCGCCTGGGAGCCGCAACCGAGAATTGCCCGCGAGGCGCGGCTTTCGCGGTTGCGAAGCAACCGCTGGCGCCGCCGCGGACGAACGGGCTTCGCCCGTTCGCCTGGGCCTAGCGGCTGCCCTGCATGCCGAGGAAGAAGTCGAGCTGCCACTGCATCGCTTCGGCGCTGAGCGGATAGCCGCCATCCTCGCGCGGCTTGAGCGCCGCGCCGGGCGCGATCTGGCCGAGCTGGAGCTGCAGCTTGTGGGCGGCGCGCATGCCGAAGCCGCTCTTCCAGGCGAGCGCGGTGACCCCTTTGGGACTGTGCGCCGCCAGCACGCGATCGATCACCTCGAGCGGCAGCTCCGAGAGCACCGCGAGCGCGGCGCGGACGAAGCCGCGATCGTGCCCGGCGGCGCCCAGCACCGCCGCCTCGTCGAGCTTGCCCTGCTGCTTGAGCC
>JASHTP010000095.1 GCA_030040495.1 Alphaproteobacteria bacterium | reverse complement strand
GAGGCCGCGCTCCTGGCTGCGCTTGATCTCGCTGTCCCAATAGGCGCCCTTGACCAGCCGCAGCATCAGCCGCCGTCTGCCGCGGCGAGCGAGCGCGGCGAGCCAATCGATGAGCGGCAGGGCACGCTTCTGATAGGCCTGGACGGCGAGGCCGAGCCCGTTCCAGCCGGAAAGCTCGGGATCGAGCGCCAGCGCCTCCAAGAGGTCGAGCGACAGTTCGAGCCGATCGCTCTCCTCGGCGTCGATGGTGAAGCCCACGCCCGCCGCCTTCGCCCGGCGCGCCAGCGCGCCAAGCCGCGGCCCAAGCTCACCGATCACTCGCTCGCGCTGGCTCTCCTCGTAGCGCGGGTGAAGGGCCGAGAGCTTCACCGAGATCCCGGGTGCGGCGGCGATGTCGCGGCGCTTGCCGGCGGCGGCGCCGATCGCGGCGATCGCCGCCTCGTAGGCGGCGAAGTAGCGTTCGGCACCGGCGGCATCCCGTGCCGCCTCGCCGAGCATGTCATAGGAGTGGCGGTAGCCTTGGCGCTCGGCCGGCTTGGCGCGCTCCAGCGCCTCGGCGATGGTGCGGCCCATGACGAATTGCCGGGCCAAGATGCGGATGGCCGCCGTGACTGCCTGGCGTACCACCGGCTCGCCCGAGCTTGCCAGCAGGCGGCGCAGCGCCTGCGCCAGATCGCCGTGCGTTTCCGCCTCGCCCACCAGCCGCCCGGTGAGCATCAGGGCCCAGGTCGACGCATTGACGAGGAGCGAGGCGGAATGGCCGAGATGGCGCGCCCAGTCGGCCGGGGCAAGCTTGTCGCGAATCAGTCGATCGACGGTGCCGGCGTCGGGAATGCGCAGCAATGCCTCGGCAAGGCACATGAGCGCCACCCCTTCGGGCGATGACAGGGCGTATTCGTGGAGAAGCGCATCGAGGCCGCCCTTGCCGAGCCGGCGTTGCCGCGCCTCGGCAACGAAAGCCTGGGCACTCCGGCGGATACGCTCGGTGGTTTCGGGCGGCAGCGCCGCGGCGGCCAGGACCCGCGCAACCGAAGCGCCCTCCTCCTCACGAGAGGAAACGCGCATGGCGTGCCTCGGCGGGTCGGCTTGGGGCGGGGGCGAGGCGTAGACGAGGCCCATAGGATGCTGCTCGCGCGGGCTTTCGGCGATGATGCGGGACGCGGCCAGGTTAATGAAGCCCTTTGCTGCCACCAGTTCTACCAATTACCGCGCAGAGGGAATAATAAATGGAGGATACCTACCAATGGGTGTCGCCGCCGACGGCCACTGAGCGCGATTCGCGCCGGCAGCCCAGCCGGGACGGCGGCTGGGGCTTGCTCAAACCGGCGCTTCCGGATCATGATGGGCCAAAGAAGGTTGCAATGATCTTCGGGTCTACGGAGCTGCCAAAAGGGGGCTGACCGGACTGACCTTAACCATGCCGACCCGCCGCGTAGCGCGAGGCAAAATACGGGAGGTTATGACGCATCATGAAGACGAATACTGTCTCGCGCCGGAAATTCTTGAAGCGCGCGGCGCTGGCGACCACGGCCGCCGTGGCGGCCCCCTACATGCGGACCTCCTATTCGGCCGGCAAGCTCACGCTCGGCTGCTGGGACCACTGGGTCCCCGGCGCCAATGACACGCTGACCGCGATCGTCAACGAGTGGGGTGCCAAGAATCACGTCGAGTGCCATATCGACTACATCACCTCGGTCGGGGACAAGGACCTGCTCACGGCCAGCGCCGAGGCGGAGGCGAAGACCGGCCACGATATCATGCAGCATCGCGCCTGGCAGGTTCAGGTGCATCGCGACGTGCTCGAGCCGGTCGACGACGTCATCAACGCGCTCGTCAAGGATCACGGGCCGATCGCGACGATCAGCGAATACCTGGCCAAGGATCGACACGGCAAGTGGAAGGGCGTGCCGACGGTCGTCGGCAGCCAGGTCAAGCCATGCTGCTCGCGCATCGACCTCTACAAGCAGTATTGCGGCGTCGACGTCACCAAGATCTTCCCCTTCGGCGACAATCGCGACCAGGCGCTGGTCGACAGCTGGAACTGGGATCTCTATCTCAGCACCGCGGAGAAGCTGTTCAAGGGCGGGTTCCCCGTCGGCCTGCCGATGGGCCAGACGAGCGACGCGATCGATTGGGTCGGGGCGCTCTTCCGCTCCTATGGCGCCGTGTTCGTCGACGAGAAGGACAACGTCACCGTCGATTCGGCCGAAACGCGCGCGGCGCTGGAATATGCACAGAAGATCATGAAGTTCAACCCGCCCGACGTTTACGCCTGGGACGATGCCGGCAACAACAAGTGGCTCATTTCCGGCAAGGGCTCGAGCATCATGAACCCACCCAGCGCTTGGGCAGTAGCGAAGCGCGACAACATCAAGGTCGCCGAGCAGTGCTGGACGCACGACATGCCGCGCGGCCCCAAGGGACGGTTCGCCCCCTATCTGCCCTTCTATTACGGCGTCTGGACTTTCGCGCAGAACAAGGCCGCGGCCATGGACCTCATCCACTACATCGTCGACAAGCCGCAGGCGAAGCGCCAGGTGGCGGCGTCGGTGGGCTACGACCTGCCGGCCTTCAAGAGCTACTACGATTTCGACACCTGGAAGACGGTCGAGCCGCCCAAGGGCACCGTCTACAACTATCCGCCGCGCGGCGACGAGGAGCTCAGCATCACCGGCTATCCCGCCCGCGCCGACGTGGCCGCCCAGATCTACAACCAGTCGTTGCAGACGGTCATGATCGGCAAGGTGGCGCAAGGCGGCGAGAAGATCGACGACGTCGTCAAATGGGCGAAGAACGAGTGCGAAGGCTATCTGCGCAGCTGAACTGGGCGGATCGTCGTTAGTCGATGCGGGCGGCGCGGCGCGGAGTTGACGCCGTGCCGCTTGCGGCTACCGGCAGGTGCGCCGCCGGTGAACCGGGAGTTTCAAGGTCATGAGCGAGACGATTCCGCGCACTCTGATCGCAGGCAAGGGGGCGGCGCCGGCTCGGCCAGGCAGCCTCTACCGGCTGTCGCGGCAACGCTCGACAATCGCCTTTCTCTTTGCGCTGCCGCTGCTGGTCGTGGTCGGCGGCCTCATCGTCTATCCCGGCATCTACGCGATGTATCTGTCGACGCTGAACCGGACGCAGACCAGGTTCCTCGGCCTCGGCAATTACACCTTCCTGCTCAGCCGCGACACCTTCTGGGCGGTGGTGGAGCAGTCGGTGATCTTCGCCGGCACCGCCGTCCTCTTGAAGGCGCTCATTGGCATCGTCACCGCCCATCTCGTCAACAATCTGCCAAGCAAGGGCCAGCGCAAGTGGCGCGGCATGCTGCTCATCCCGTGGGTCATTCCGCTCTCGCTCAGCACGCTCGGTTGGTTCTGGCTGCTCGACCCGACCTACAGCGCCTTCAACTGGTTTTTTGCCAGGATCGGCGGCCCGCACATCCCATGGCTCAGCGACCCCATGTGGGCGCGCTTCTGCACCATTCTGGTGAATGTCTGGTTCGGCGCCCCGTTCTTCCTCATCATGTATCTCGCCGCGCTCAAATCGGTGCCCCAACAGCTCTACGAGGCCGCGGCGATCGACGGCGCCAATGCCTGGCAGAAGCTCATCCACGTCACTCTGCCGATGATGCGCAACATCATCTCGATCACCGTGCTATACTCGCTCATCGTCACCTTCGCCAACTATGACATCGTGCGCGTCCTCACCTCGGGCGGACCGCGCAACAAGACCCATGTATTCGCGACCTGGGCGTTCCAGCTCGGCATCGCCAGCGGCGACATTCCGCTTGGCGCGTCGGTGTCGCTCTTCATGTTCCCCATCCTCGGCATCTCCGCCATCTTCATCCTGCGCGGCGTGCGCCGGCGCGGAAAGGAAATTTGATGACCGCCGTCGCCGCCGATACCGCACCGGTAATCCGCGGTGGCAGCCTGCGCCGCAGCCGGCGCTGGGCCCTCATCACCTCCTATGTCTGCCTCGCCCTGTTCGCGATCTTCTTTCTCACGCCGCCTTACTACCAGCTTGTGACCGCGACCAAGAGCAGCGAGGAAATTTCCAACCAGAACACCGATCCCTGGCTGCCGTCCTTTGCGCCGACCAGCGAGAACATCGTCAATCTCTGGACCAAGACCGACTTCCCGATCTACCTCCGGAACACGTCGATCGTCACCGCCTGCGTCGTCGCGCTGACCATGATCATCTCGGTGCCGGCGGCGTTCGCGCTGGGGCGCATGAGGTTCTGGGGCTCGGGCATCCTCGCGACCGGCGTGTTCCTGACCTATCTCGTGCCGGATTCGCTGCTCTTCCTGCCGCTCTTTAAGGTCGTCGGCAGCCTCGGACTGCTCAACTCCTATTGGGGGCTGATGCTGGTCTATCCGACGCTGACGGTGCCGTTCTGCACCTGGATCATGATCGGGTATTTCCAGAGCATCCCCAAGGAGCTTGACGAGGCGGCGCTGATCGACGGCGCCAGCCACCTGCAGATGCTGTTCAAGATCTTCATTCCGGTGGCACTGCCGGGGCTCATTGCCGCCACGATCTTCGCCTTCACCGTCAGTTGGGCCGAATTCGTCTATCCCATGGCCTTCATCTTCAATTCGAGCCAGCAGGTGCTGACCGCGGGAACCATCACCACCCTGGTCAAAGCCGACGTCTATCAGTGGGGCATGATCATGACCGCGGCACTCATCGCCGCGGCACCGCCGCTCATCCTCTACGCGTTCCTCATGGACTATTACATTGCCGGCCTCACCGCCGGCGCGACGAAGGGATAAGGCGCCATGGCGCAAGTGACGTTGAGCAAGGTCGTCAAGAAGTTCGATCAGACCGAAGCCGTACGCGGCATCGATCTCGACATCGCCGACCAGGAGTTCGTGGTGCTGGTCGGCCCTTCCGGCTGCGGCAAGAGCACGACCCTCCGGATGATCGCCGGCCTCGAGGAAACGACGGCGGGCGAGATCGCAATCGGCGGGCAGATCGTCAACGACCTGCCGCCCAAGGATCGCGACATCGCCATGGTGTTCCAGAACTACGCCCTCTACCCGCACATGACGGTGTTCGAGAACATGTCCTTCGGCCTCCGGCTGAAGAAGTTCCCGAAGGCGGAGATCAAGCAGCGCGTCGAGCGCGCCGCACGCATCCTCGACATTACGGAGCTGCTGAACCGCCGGCCGCGCCAGCTCTCAGGCGGTCAGCGCCAGCGGGTCGCCATGGGCCGCGCGATCGTGCGCAATCCCAAGGTCTTCCTCTTCGACGAGCCGCTCTCGAACCTCGACGCCAAACTCCGCGTGCAGATGCGCACCGAGATCAAGAAGGTGCACCAGCAGGTGCGCACGACGACGGTCTATGTCACGCACGACCAGATCGAGGCGATGACCTTGGCCGACCGTGTCGTGGTCATGAATGGCGGGCTCATCGAGCAGATCGGCACGCCCCACGAGCTCTATCACGCGCCCAAGACGCGGTTTGTGGCCGGCTTCATCGGCTCGCCGGCGATGAATTTCCTGCCCTGCCGACTGATCGAGACCAGCGGCGCCCTCTCGGTACAACTCGGCGCCGGCCTCAACCTTCCCATCGCCGCCGAGCACGCCGCCGGGTACCGGCCGTACGTGAACCGCGAGATGGTGTTCGGCATCCGGCCCGAGCATATCACCGAGACGCGCTCTTACGGCGCCGGCGCCGAGTTCACCATGCCGGTCGATGTCGTCGAGCCCATGGGCATGGAGACGATGGTCTATTTCGTGGTCGACGGCGTCGAGGTCTGCGCCCGCGTCAGCCCGGAAGCGGCACTGCCGCCGGGCGAGCGCATGCGCTTCATGGCGGACATGCGCCACATGCACCTGATCGATCCCACGAACGACAAGGTGGTCGACGTGCCGGCGGCCGACCGCGTCGACGGCGCGGCGACGGCGGCCTAGCCCCGGCTACGCGCAGATCCGGTTCAGCATCTTCTCGGGCGGCCGTTCGCCCCATTGCGAGACCAGGCCTTCTTCGGCCGACAGCAGGTTCGACCCGTTCCGGGTATTGAGCCGATCGGTGTCGGTCCAATGCTCGTGGGTGCGGCCCCAGGGATCGGCCCAATAGTCGTAGATCTGGCTGCCGAGCAGATGCCGCCCCAGACCCCACATATGCTCGTACTTGCCCTTCTGCCGGAGATGCTCATGGCCGAGGAAGACGTCGTCGACATCCTCGACCTCGAAAGAGAGGTGGTTGAGCCCGGTCTTCTCGTGCAGGATGCAGAAGAAGACGTGATGGTCGACATACTCGGCGCCGCGGTCGCAGCGATTGAAGGAGCCGATGATGTTGTCCTTGCTGCCGGCATAGATGTCGTCCGAGCAGACGAGCCCTAGAGTGTCGCGGAACCACCCTACGGTCTCGCGCAGCTTGGGCGAGCCCATGACGCCATGGCCGATGCGCTTCACATGCGCGGGACCGTGCTTCAGCCGCATCAGCGTGCCGGCACGTTTCAGCGGTTCGCTCCCCATGTTGAGCGGCTGGCGCGGCACCGGGATCGGCGGCAGTCGCTCGACGCCGTGGACGATTTCGATCTGGTAGCCGTTGGGCTCCTTGAGACGCACGCGCTTGCCGCCGCCGGGCTCGTCGATCGTCTCCACCGCCGAGGCGCCGGGCAGCTTCGCCAGGCGGTGCAGATCCTCCTCGCCGGCCGCATACCAGGCGAACCCGACAAAGCGCGGCTCGCCCAGCTCCGTCACATGGATGTGGTGGGCCGGATCGGTGCCGCGCATGTAGAGCGCCCTGCTCGTCCGCGCCGCCCGCACCATGCCGAAATCGGTGAGGAACTCCTCCATCACGTCGAGGTCCGGCGCCCGCAGCCGGCCATAGGCGATGTCGGTGACCTTGATCGTCGGCATGGTTGCCGTCCTCCCCGATGGCTTTGGCCGGCTCCAGACTAAAGCCTCGGCCGCGGCCACGGCAATCGTCCCGGCGTCAACCGTCGAACGGCCGGAAGTGCTTGGCGAGCGCCAGGCCCTGATTCTGGTAGTTGGATCGGATGCCGACGCCGTAGATGCGGTCGGGCTGGCCGGCCATACGCTCGTAGCGCAGCCAGGCGACGGTCTGGCCGTGCTCGAGCATGAACGGCACCTCGTGCGAGCGCACTTCAAGCACCGCACGGCTGCCGCCGGCTCGACCGCTCCAGCCGAATCCGGGATCGAAGAATCCCGCGTAATGGACGCGGTATTCGCCGGAACGGGTGTAGTAGGGCACCATCTCGGCTGCAAGATCGCCCGGCACGCCGACTTCCTCGGCGGTGGCAAGGATGTAGAATTCGTCGGGATCGAGGATCAGCGCCGCTTCGCGGTGATAGGTGATCGGCTCCCAGTAGTCGCGGGGGTCATAGGCGGCGACCGCGTCGATGTCGATCTTGTCGGTGTGCTTCTTGGCGCGATAGCCGATGATGCTGCCGGGACCGGCGCCTTTCAGGTCGATGGTCACCGGCACGAGATTGTCCCTGATCGGGTGACGCGCGCCCTCGGAGCGCACGAGTTGGCCCTCTTCGAAGAGCCGGTGCAGCTCGCTGGTCGCGATGACGGGATTGCCGCGCTGGAAGCGCAGCTGGTTGAGCCGTGAGCCCTGACGCGCGACGATGCTGAAGGTTTGCGGCGCGACCTCGATATAGAGCGGACCTTCGTAGCCGCGCTCGATCTGGTCGAAGGCGGTGCCGCGATCGGTGATGAGCCGCGTCAGCACGTCGAGGCGGCCGGTTGAGCTTTTCGGGTTGGCAAAGCCCATGACGCCGCCGAGGCGTACCCGCTCCAGGAGCGGCACGACATAGACGCAGCCGCGCTCGAGCACAGCGCCTTCGGCGAGGTCCAGCGGATAGCCCCCCATCTCCTTGACCTTGTCCATGACCGTGGCGTCGGGGCCGGGCAGGAAGCTCGCGCGCACGCGGTAGGCATGATGGCCGAGCCGCAGATCCATGCTCGCGGGCTGGATCTGCGCGGTCTCGATCTCGGGCGCGGCGGTGATCTCGCGCGCGCGGATCATGGCGATGATCGCCTGATAGGGCAGCACGCCCGTACCCATCCGGTGCCCAAGCCCGACCGAGCCGGACTCCGTCGAAGCATGGACAGGTGCCGCTGCGCCGGCGCTTTCGGTCATGGCGTTCTCTGTTCTCGTTATATCGGGCGGATGGTGCAACGGATCGCCCGGACGATCAAATGATTACCACTCAGATTCGCTCCCCCGACCCACGCCCACGACCAATGTCTCCAATGCCTTGATGAAAAAGAACCTTTTGGTTTATCCCCGGCTTTCATTGGTGGTCCGAAGGACGCGGTTGGCGGATAAGTCCGACCTCACCGGAAATCCCGGCTCTCGACGCGGAGATCGGTGGGCTCGCTGAGGCCGGGGTCGCCGAGGCGGCGCAGCAAGGGCGAGAGATCGGCAAGGCGGTCGGCAATAAGGTGGATCACCTTGCCTTCGCGCTGCACGCGGCCGGCAACCTCGACCAGCTTCGCACCCATGACGATCGGCCGGAAGCGCTCGAACACCTTGCGCCAGACGACGATATTGGCGATGCCGGTCTCGTCCTCGAGCGTCATGAAGATGACGCCGCTCGCCGTCGCCGGCTGCTGGCGCACGATCGCCAGGCCGGCGACCTTGACGAGCTTCGCGGGCGGCACGACGAGAAGCTGCGCGCTGGGCAGGATGCGGCGCGCCGCGAGCTCGTGGCGCAGCAGCGCCAGCGGATGGCGCTTCAGCGACAAGCCGGTGGTGCGATAATCCTCCACCACATGCTCGCCCAGGCCCATCGTCGGCAGCGGTGCCGGCGGCTCCGGGATCCCGGCGGCGAGCGGCGCCAGCAGCGGCAGCGGCGCCTCCGGGCCGGTGTCGCCGAGCCCCTTCACCGACCAGAGCGCCTGGCGCCGGTCGAGCCCCATCGAGCGGAAGGCGTCGGCATCGGCGAGCCTCTCCAAGGCGCCGCGCGACAACCCCGTTCGGTGCTGCAGCTCGGCCGGCCAACGGAACGGAGCGCTGCGCTTGGCCATGAGCTTGTCCTTGACCTCCTTCTCTGCCAGGCCCTTCACCTCGCGGCAACCCAGGCGCAGCGCGCGGCGGCCGTCTTCGGCTGTGGGCTCCAGCGTGCAATCCCAATCGCTGTGATTGACGTCGACCGGACGGACGTCGACGCCGTGGTTGCGCGCATCGCGCACGATCTGCGCCGGGGCGTAGAAGCCCATCGGCTGGCTGTTGAGCAGCGCGCAGGCGAAGACCTCGGGATAAAAGCACTTGAGCCAGGCCGAGACATAGACCAGGAGCGCGAAGCTCGCGGCGTGCGACAGCGGAAAGCCGTAATCGCTGAAGCCCTTGATCTGGTCGAAGCAGCGCACGGCGAAATCCCGCTCATGGCCGTTGGCGAGCATGCCGGCGATGAACTTTTGCTCATAGCGATGGATGTCGCCGTTGCGCTTGAAGGTAGCCATGGCGCGGCGCAGGCCGTCGGCCTCGCCGGCGGTGAAGCCGGCGCCGATCATCGCGATCTTCATCGCCTGCTCCTGGAAGAGCGGCACGCCGAAGGTGGGCTTCAGCACCTCTTCGAGGCCCTTGGGATGGTCGACCTTCTCCAGGCCCATGCGGCGGCGCAGATAGGGATGCACCATGTCGCCCTGGATCGGGCCGGGCCGGACGATCGCCACCTCGATGACGAGATCGAAGAACTCGCGCGGCCTCAGGCGCGGCAGCATGCTCATCTGCGCCCGGCTCTCGACCTGGAAGACGCCGATCGTATCGGCCTCGCAAAGCATCGCGTAGACCTTCGCCTGTTCTTTCGGCACGGTGGCGATGGTGCAGCGCCGACCATAGTGCCGCTCGAGCAGGTCGAAGGCGCGATGAAGACAGCTCAGCATGCCGAGGCCGAGCACATCGACCTTGAGGATGCCGAGCGCGTTCAGATCGTCCTTGTCCCATTCGATGACGGTGCGGTCCTCCATCGCCGCGTTCTCGATCGGCACGAGCTCGTCGAGCCGCCCTTCGGTGATGACGAAGCCGCCGACATGCTGCGAGAGATGGCGCGGAAAGCCCATGAGTTCGCGCGCGAGATCGAGCGCCAGACGCAAGGTCCGATCCTCGGGATCGAGCCCTGCCCCGCGCACCTGCTCGTCGGCGATGGCGCCGCCGCCCCACCCCCAGACGGTACCGGCGAGCGCGGATGTCACGTCCGTGGAAAGGCCCAGCGCCTTGCCGACCTCGCGGACGGCGCCGCGCGAACGGTAGGTGCTCACCACCGCCGTCATGCCGGCGCGGTCGCGGCCGTATTTGCGATAGATGTACTGGATCACCTCCTCGCGCCGCTCATGCTCGAAATCGACGTCGATGTCGGGCGGTTCGTTGCGCTCGCTGCTGACGAAGCGCTCGAACAGCAGATCGACCTCGTTCGGGTTGACGTCGGTGATGCCGAGGCAATAGCAGACCGCCGAATTCGCCGCCGAGCCGCGGCCCTGGCAGAGGATGTCTTTCTCCCAGGCGAAGCTCATGATGTCGTGGACGGTGAGGAAATAGGAGGCATAGTCGAGCTCGCCGATGAGCCGAAGCTCGTGCACGATCTGCTGTCGAATCTTCTCGGGCACACCCTCGGGATAGCGCCGCGCCGCGCCCTCGCGCGCCAGGCGCTCGAGTTTCGCCTGCGGCGGCGCTCCGTCCTCGCCGGTCTCGTCGGGGTAGACATAGCGCAGCTCGTCGAGGCTGAAGCGGCAGCGTTCGACGATCTCGAGCGTGCGTGCGAGCGCCGCAGGATGGTCGCGGAAGAGTCGCGCCATCTCCTGCGGCGGCTTCAGATGGCGCTCGGCATGGGCCTCGAGACGAAAGCCGGCCTCGGCGATGGTGCAGCCCTCGCGGATGCAGGTGACGACGTCCTGCAGCCTGCGACGCTGCGGCGTGTGATAGAGCGCGTCGTTGGTGGCGACGAGCGGCAAGCCGGTGCGGCGCGCGAGCTCCGCCAGGCGGTGGATGCGCTTTGCATCATCGCCGCGATAAAGGTGGCTCGCGGCGAGATAGGCGGCGCCGCGGCAATCGCCGGCAAGACGCGCGAGAAAATCGGCAAAGCCGTCGTCAGGCGCGTCGGGCGGCAGCGCGACGAGGATCTGCCCCACGCCATGCTCGACGACATCGGCATAGGCAAGGCAGCACTCGCCTTTCTCCGCGCGCCTTTTCCCCAGGGTCAGCAGGCGCGAGAGGCGGCCATAGGCGGCGCGGTCGGTGGAAAAGCAAAGCAGGCTCGGCGCGTCGGCGAGATCGAGCCGGCAGCCGATGACCAGCCGGAAGCCCAATTCCTGGGCGGCGCTGTGGGCGCGAACGATGCCGGCGAGCGTATTGCGATCGGCGATGGCGACGGCGCGATGGCCGAGCTCCTGTGCGCGCAGCACCAGTTCGGCCGGATGCGAGGCGCCGCGCAGGAAGGAGAAATTGCTGGTGACTTGCAACTCGGCGTAAGCGGGCTCGTGCGTCATGCAAAGAGCCCGTGCAGGAACCAGTGCGGCGACGCATCGGGATGGTAGAGGCCGTCGCGATAGAGCCAGAAGCGCCGCCCGGCTTCATCCTCGACGCGGTAATAGTCGCGGAGTTCCGCCGCTTCCTCGTCCCCGCGCCACCATTCGCCACAGATGCGCTCGGGCCCGTCGGCACGCCGGACGCAATGTTGCAAGCGGCGCCAGCGGAAGAGAATCGGCGGATCGTCCGGCACCGGCGCCACCGCCTCGATCGGCTCCGGCCGCGGCAAAAGACGGACCGGCCGTGGCCGATCGGAGCGCTGCGCGCTCTTCGCCGGCGCGAAGAGCGGGACGAAGCGCTGGGCGCGTTCCGGCACATGGCTCTCGCGCGGCGCGAGGCCGCCGACCGACCCTGGCCCCAGGCGATTGGCCAGGCGATCGACCAGAGTGGCAAGCTCCGCCGCGTCGACGCCGTCGCGATCCCTGCCTTCCGCCGCCAGCAGCGCACGGGCAAGCTGCCGCACCACGGTCTTGGCGGCGGGAAAGGCGACGACTTTGTCGCCGCTTCGTGCCGCTTCTCCCCCCACCCTTCCGTGCTCCGCATGATCCCCTTCCCGAGGAGAGAGGGCGATTCGGAGCTGCGCCGCCGCCAGCCTTTCCACTGCCGGCGCCACCAGCACCATGTCCTCGACGCCGAGACCGGGATCAATGGCGTCGAGCCGCTCGGCAAAGAGGCGGGAGAGATGGCGGGGATCGCGGCTCGGCCGCGCCGTGCCAACCGCCACCTTCGCCGCCTCTCCATCGACGCGATGGCAGCTCAGCACCAGTCGGCGCGCACCGAGCATCTCGTCGCCAAGCGCCCGGCAAAGCCGCTCAATCAGCCCGCGTGTCGCGGCGGCAAGCGCCTCGGGCGTGCCGATCGGCTCGACGAAGCGGCGCCGAGTCCAGCGCGCGGGCGCGGGCGGCAGCTGCGAAAGCGGCTCCGCCGCCATGCCCAGCGCCTGGTCGAGGCGCTCCGCCACCGTTTCGCCGAAGCGGCTGGCCAGCGCAGCGCGTGGCAGGGAGTAGAGATCGCCGATGCGACGCAACCCGAGCCGCTCGAGTTCGGCCGTCAGCACGGGATCGAGCCGAAGCGCCGCAACGGGCAGCGGCGCGATCACCTGCCGTGCAGCGCCCGGCGGCACGACGGTGCTTTCGCTGTCGCCGCGGCGCGCCACGGCCCAGGCGGTGCCGGCCGTGTCGGCGACGGCAGCACGGCAGAGGATGCCTTGCCGCAGAAGCCGTCCGGTTAGATCGCCGGCAAGGCTTGCCTCGCCGCCGCGCAGATGGGCGCAGCCGGTCACATCGAGGGAGACGCCGTTCGTACCGTGCGGCGTGGTCCAGGGGCTGTAGCGGTTGCACCACTGGGCCAGCCGCCGCAACGCCGCGGCATCGCCTGCCGGATCGGCCTCGGCGACGGCAAGCGCGGGATGGAGGGCGCGCGCATCGGCGAGCGGCTGGCCCGGCGCGATCCCCAGCGCCTCAGCAGCGGCATTGACGGCAGAGACGAGACGCTGATTGCCGACCGACCAAGCCAGGACGAAGGGCCTATCCGGCACGGAAAGCTGGCTGCGCCGCCGGTCGATCGGCCATTTCGGCAACCAGAGACACATGACCCGTCGCATCGCACGCCTCCATGACCCAGGATGCCGGAACGCCGCCGCGGCAGCGCCAGAGCTCCACCTGCCACCGCGCTCGGCCGACCCCCGGTTCGCCGGCGGCAATGTCGCCCGGCAGCGCCGCCACCCGCCAACGGGTTTGCGCCGCGTTGGGCGCCAGACGCTGCGTTTCCGCTGCTTTGCCGATACGCCAGCGCCGCAATGCGAACCCGGTGACGCCCGAGACCTCGGCGGCCAGCAGCAGTCTTCGGCTGGCCGGCAAGGAGAGCATTTCGACCTCTCCGACCACGGCGGCTAGCGCCGGGCTCCTCAGCCCCTCCTCCATCGCCCAGAGCATCTCTTGGGGGCGACGCGTCCGCACCAGGATCAGCCGCCGGGGATCGAGACCGAAGGCGGCCAAACCCGGTGCGTAGAGATCGCCTTCGCCCAGGCACCACAGCACCGGCAGTTTCGACTGGAGCCGCGCCAGGATGCCGGCGAGGAAAGCGGCCGCCAGGGCACCATCCTCCTCCTCGCCCCCAGCGCCCGTCACCTCATGCAGCGTGGCGAGCATCAAGCCCTTGCCAGGCAAGGCTTTATCGATCGGGCCGAGGTCGAAAGGCAGGACCGTTCGGCTGTGCCGCCCGGCCCTTCCCAACACTTCGAGACGGTGGCGCAACGCCGCAAGGCGATGGTTTCTGCTGGCCTCGGTCATGGCTCGCTACGACTGGTTTGTTCCTATTTTGTTCCTATAAAAAGCAGAGTCAATCCCGACCCTGCCGACCCTCGCCGCAGGCGGTCACCGTCCGCGGAAGCTCGGTGCCTCTTTCCTGAGGAAGCTCCGATAGCCCTGGCGAAAATCCTCAGTATCGAAGGTCTCATAGGGCTCGTCGAACTCGGCGGGATCGAGCGGACGCGGATCCTTGAGGCGGCGAGCGAATTTCTTGTGCCAGCGATTGACCAGCGGCGCTCCGGCGGCAATGCGCCCTGCCGTGGCGTAAGCCTCCGCCGCCACCGCCGCATCCGCGACGACGCGGCTGACCAGCCCCTTCTCCTTCGCCTCCGCCGCACCGAACACTCGGCCTTCGAGCAGGATCTCGAGCGCCGTCTGACGACCCACGAGCCCGATCAGCGCGGCGATCTCGGGATACCCCATGGTGACGCCGAGACGGTTGATCGGCACGCCAAACCGGCTTCCTTCGCCGCAGATACGGATGTCGCAAAGCATCGCCAGCTCGAGCCCGCCACCGACGCAGATGCCGTGGATCATCGCCACCGTCGGATGGCGGCACTCGGCGATGCCGCGCATGGTCTCGTGCATCAGCCGGCCATAGGCGCGGGCCTGCTCGAAATTCGACCGCAGCTCCGCGAACTCGGCGATATCGGCGCCGGGAGCGAACGCCTTCTCGCCGGCACCGCGCAAGACGATGCAGCGGACATCGTCCTCGCCGTCGAGCGCGGCGAAAGCGTCACGCACTCCCTGCCACATCGCCCAGGTGAGCGCGTTGAGCCGCTCCGGCCGATTGAGCGTCAGCGTGACGATGCCGCCCTCGCGCTCGATCAACACCTCATCCGCCATCCGTGCCTCCTCACTGCCGGCGCCGGCGGAGCCTAGCACATTGCTCCACCGGCGATTTGGCCCTAAACAGGATCGAGTTCAGGCCTGACCGAGGACCCGATGGCGACGACACCAGCGGCCGACGCCGCCGAGATCACCTCCCGCATCCTGCTGGAGACGAAAGCGGTGCTGTTCAGCCCGGACAAGCCTTTCACCTTCACCTCGGGCCGCGTCAGCCCGGTCTATGTCGACTGCCGACGCCTCATCTCGTTTCCCCGCGCCCGCCGGCGGCTCATGGATCTCGCCGCCGACCAGATCGAGCGCAGCGCCGGCCACGAATCGCTCGACGCCGTCGCCGGCGGCGAGACCGCCGGCATTCCATTTGCCGCCTGGATCGCCGAGCGGCTGGCGCTACCGATGCTCTATGTCCGCAAGAAGCCCAAGGGCTTTGGTCGCAACGCGCAGATCGAAGGCGAAATGGCGGAGGGAGCGCGCGTCGTCCTGGTCGAGGACCTCGCCAGCGAAGGCACGTCCAAGCTCAATTTCGTCCGCGCCATCCGCCAGGCCGGCGGCGTCATCGCGCACAGTTTCGTCATCTTCAACTACGGCATCTTCCCGCAGAGTCTGGCCAGCCTCGAGGCCGAGGGCGTAACACTCCACTGGCTCGCCACCTGGTGGGACGTGCTGCAGGTGGCGCAAGGACTCGGCTACTTCACGGCCGAGCACTTCGCCGCGGTCAAGGCCTTCCTCGAGGATCCGGACGGCTGGTCGGCGGCACGCGGCGGCAGCCGCAGCGGCGCAGCGTCCTGACGATCGCGCGCCGGCCGCCGCAGTGCCTCACGGCCTCATAATTGCCGCGATAACCCACTACGTCGAGCATTACGGCTATCTCGCCGTGGCGCTGGGCATCCTGTTCGAGGATTTCGGCTTGCCCGCGCCGGGCGAGACCTTGCTCATCACCGGCGCCATCGGCGCCTCGACGGGCGCGCTCAATATCTATCTGCTGCTGCTGCTCGCCTGGATCGGCGCGGTTGTCGGCGACAATATCGGCTATGCCATCGGCCATTTCGGCGGCCATCATCTCTTGGTCCGCTATGGCTCGCGCATCGGCATCACCGGCGACCGCTTGAAGCAGGTGGAGAGATTCTTCGATCACTATGGCGGCTGGGTCATCGTCTTCGCCCGGTTCGTCGTCGTCCTGCGCCAGTTCAACGGCATCGTCGCCGGCACACTCGGCATGCACTGGCTCCATTTCCTCGTCCTGAACGCGATCGGCGCCGCCCTGTGGGTGGGGTTCTGGGGGATCCTCGCCTATTGGCTCGGCAAGGGCGTCTTTATCTATGTCCACGAGCTCCATCAGTTCCGGC
>JASHTP010000094.1 GCA_030040495.1 Alphaproteobacteria bacterium | reverse complement strand
CGGCGCCGCCTTGGGCTTCGCCTTGGCGATCGCTTTCTTTTTCGGCCTGGGCTCGTGCAGGCCGCCCGCGTGCCGCGCCGGCGGCCGCCGCGCCACCACCCCGCGCCGCTCCGGCTGTTTGCCGCGCAGCAGGTCCGGCAGCGTCGGCTCCGGCCCCAGCGAATCGAGAACACCGAGATCGACCGTCACCGCCGGCTGCCGGTCGCCGCCGACGATCGTCTGCGCTGCGGCCGGCGCGACGGCGGCGGGCAGCACGGTCAAGGCTAGAGCGAAAGCGAAAGGAATCGTCCCTGTCACGAGAAGGCGAGGGAGTGAGCTGGCCATGCCGCCACAATCCGTCAAAGCTTCATCGGGCGCGCCATCTGCCGCGTCGCCTGTGTAAAATACCGCATGCGGGCCGGTCGCCGCCACAGTCAGTTTGCCGTCGCCTTGAGCGATTTATTAAGGAGCTCCATCAACGGCTGGTGCAGCTCAGCGTTGGCGGCGAGGACATCGCCGCCGGTCAGCATGCCCTGGCCCCCTGCCATATCGGTGACGTAGCCGCCGGACTCGCGCACGATGAGGATGCCGGCGGCGAGGTCCCAGGGCGACAGGTTGAACTCCCAAAAGCCGTCGAGCCGCCCGGCCGCGACATAGGCGAGGTCGAGCGAGGCCACGCCGAGGCGGCGGACGCCGCTGGTCGCCGCCATCACCGCGGCCAAGGTCGCGAGATAGCTCGAATGGTCGCCGCGGGTCATGAACGGGATGCCGGTGCCGATCAGCGCCTCCGCCAGATGCCGGCGCGCCGAGACGCGCAGCCTGCGGTCGTTGTGGAAGGCGCCTGCGCCTTTCTCCGCCCAGAACATCTCGTCGCGCAGCGGCTCATAGATCACGCCGGCGACGATCTCGCCGTCGCGCTCCAGCCCGATCGAGATGGCGAAATGCGGAATGCCGTGCAGGAAGTTGGTGGTGCCGTCGAGCGGATCGACGATCCAGCGGTGGTGCGGGTCGCTGCCCGCCTCGCCGCCGCTTTCCTCCATCAGGAAGCCGTAGCCCGGGCGCGCCTTGCCGAGTTCGGCGCGCAGCACCTTCTCCGCCTTGAGGTCGGCGGTGCTGACGAAGTCGCCGGGCCCCTTGATCGAGACCTGGAGCTGCTCGACCTCGCCGAAATCGCGGATCAGCCCGCGCGCCGCCTTCAAGGCGGCGTTCGCCATCACGTTGATCGTGGCGGAGCGCGGCGCCAAACGATCCTAGTCCTTCGCCCGTTCGAGATAGCTGCCGTCGGCGGTGTTGACGACGACCTTGGTGCCGGCGGCGACGTGCGGCGGGATCATGACGCGACGGCCGTTCTCGAGCTTGCCGGACTTGTAGGAGGAGGAGGCGGTCTGGCCCTTCACCACCGGGTCGGCCTCGACCACGGTCATGATCACGGTCTGCGGCAGGGTGACGGCGAGCGGCGCGCCCTCATAGAGCTGGATGGTGCAGATCATGCCTTCGGTGAGGAAGTCCGCGGGCTCGCCGATCATCTCCTTGGCGACGGTGAGCTGCTCGTAATTCTCGTTGTCCATGAAGGTCGCCATGTCGCCGTCGAAATAGAGGAACTGCATCTCCTTCTCGTCAAGGCGCACGCGCTCCACCGTCTCCTGGGTGCGGAAGCGCTCGTTGAGCTTGGAGCCGCCGCGCAGGTCGCGCATCTCGACCTGGGCGAAGGCGCCGCCCTTGCCCGGCTGCACCAGCTCGCGGCGCACCACCAGCCAGAGCTTGCCCTGATGCTCCAGGACGTTGCCCGGCTTGATGTCGATGGCACTGATCTTCATGGCGCTCGCCTCGCTGGCGCGTCGGTGGTGGCGGGATGTGGCTTGGAGGCGCTTCCTAGCAGTTCGGCCGCGACAAAGGAAGGGGCGGCGGGGCTTTCCCGGCAAGCGAGCGGCCGGCCCTTGCCGGTTATGCGCCGCACCGTCCCGTGCTAACCTCGCCCGCCACCCGCAAGGAGACCGTCGATGAGACCGTTGGGAAGCCTCGCCGCCGGCCTGGTCGTCGCCGTCCTTGCCGCGCCCGCAGCGGCCGACACCGCGCCGCGCGCGACCGCCACGCCGATCGAGCACCTGATCGTCGTCGTCGGCGAGAATCTGAGCTTCGACAACGTCTTTGGCACCTTCATCCCGCCCCCCGGCCAGACCGTCGCGAACCTGCTGTCGAAAGGCATCGTCAACCGCGACGGCAGCCCGGGCCCGAACTTCGCGCTGGCGGCGCAGCGCGTCGCCGACCCGCACGGGCGCTACAGCGTGAAGCCGGTCATCACCGGCACCTTTGCCGTGCTGCCGCAGCCCAACACCACTTATGCGCGCGGCCTCCCCGCCTTCAGCCCGGACAGCCGCTTTCCCGCCGATCTGCCGAACGGGCCGTTCCAGATCACGCGCTATGCCAATTTCATGGAGTTCGTCGGCGATCCCGTGCACCGCTTCTTCCAGATGTGGCAGCAGACCGATGGCGGGCGCCGGGACCTCTTCGTCTGGGTCGCCGTCACCTCGGGCGAGGGCGCCAGGAACCACGACGATCCCAAGCTCCCGACCAACCAAGGCGGCGTCGCCATGGGCTTCTACAACATGGCGGCGGGCGACGCGCCCTATCTGCACGAGCTCGCGCTCCACTACGCGCTTGCCGACAACTACCACCAGCCGATCATGGGCGGGACCGGCGCCAATTATTTCGCCCTCGCCACCGGTTATGTCGCCGCCTATCTCGCCGACGGGAAGCCGGCGGTGCCGCCGGCGAACCAGATCGAGAATCCTGAGCCGCGCCCGGGCACGGTCAACTGGTACACGCAGTCGAGCTATCGCGGCGGCTCCTACGTCGACTGCGCCGATCCGCGCCAGCCGGGCGTGGCAGCGATCCGCGCCTATCTCGCCACGCTGCCCTACCGTACCTTCCACGACGGCAATTGCCGTCCCGGCACCTATTACCTCGTCAACAATTACCACCCCGGCTACACGCCCCAAGGCGAGGCGAAGCCGCTCGGCCCCGGCGAGTTCACGCTGCCGCCGCAGGTGCAGCCGACGATCGCCGAGGCGCTCGCCGCCAAGGGCGTGAGCTGGAAATGGTACAGCGGCGGCCGCACCGCCGACGGCATCGACCGCGACCAGTATTGCGACATCTGCGACGCGCTGACCCATTCGCGCGCGGTGATGACCGGGCCGCTGAAGCGCAATCTCGTCGGCGTCGCCGAGCTCGACCGCGATCTCGCCGCCAAGACCCTGCCCGCCGTCTCCTTCGTGGTGCCGCCCAACATCGAATCCGGCCATCCCGGCTACTCGACCGTGTCGCGCTACGAGAGCTTCCTGCGCGGCCTCATCGCCAAGGTCGAGGCGCAGCCGGATCTCTGGGCCAAGACCGCGATCCTCGTCACCACCGACGAGAGCGGCGGCTATTACGACAGCGGCTACAGCCAGATGCTCGACTTCTTCGGCGACGGCTCGCGCATCACCCTGATCGCGGTCTCGCCCTTCGCCAAGAAGGGCACGGTCGTGCATACCTATTACGACCATGTCTCGATCCTGAAATTCATCGAGCGCAACTGGCATCTGGCGCCGATGTCCCGCGACAGCCGCGACAATCTGCCGAACCCGGTGATGTCCGCCGCCGACCCCTACGTGCCGGAGAACCGCCCGGCGATCGGCGACCTCATGGACATGTTCCAATTCTGAAGGACGGACGATGAGCGATGCGCCGTGGTGGCGGCCGGAGCGCTTTGCGCGAAAGCGCGCCTTTCTCGAGACGCGCGGCCGCGTCCTCGCCGCGATCCGCCGCTTCTTCGCCGAGCGCGGCTTCGTCGAGGTCGAGACGCCGGCGCTGCAGGTGAGCCCGGGGATGGAGCCGCATCTCCAGGCCTTCGCCACCGAGCTCAGCGAGCCCGGCGCGGGCAAGCGCCGGCGCTATCTCCACACCTCGCCCGAATTCGCCATGAAGAAGCTGCTGGTGGCGGGCGTGCCGCGCCTCTTCCAGCTCGCCCGCTGCTTCCGCGACGGCGAGCGCTCGCGCACGCACCATCCCGAATTCACCATGCTCGAATGGTACCGCGCCGGCGCCTCCTATCGCGAGCTGATGGCGGATTGCGAGGCGCTGCTCCGCGCCGTGCTCGCCGCCGCCGCGCGCGAGCGCTTCGCTTGGCAGGGGAACGAAGCCGATCCGCGCGGCTCCTGGACCTATCTCAGCGTCGCCGAGGCCTTCCAGCGCTGCTGCGGCATCGACCTGCTGGCCACCGCGCCCGATCCCGCGTCGCCGAGCCTTGCGCTGCTGGCAGCGGCGGCGGCGCCGCTCGGCATCGCGCCCCATCCCGGCGACGGGTGGGAGGATCTCTTCTTCCGCCTGTTCCTCGAGCGCATCGAGCCCATGCTCGGTGTCGGCGCGCCGGCGATCCTTTACGACTATCCCGTGTCGATGGCGGCGCTGGCGCGCGCCAAGCCCGGCGATCCCCGCCTCGCCGAGCGTTTCGAGCTTTACGTCTGCGGCCTCGAGCTCGCCAACGCCTTCGGCGAGCTCACTGACGCCGCGGCGCAGCGCCGCCGCTTCCTCGCCGACCAGGAGAAGAAGCGCCGGCGCTATGGCGAGACCTATCCGATCGACGAGGATTTTCTCGCGGCGCTGGCGGCGGGCATGCCGGAAAGTGCCGGCATCGCCCTCGGCCTCGACCGCCTCGTCATGCTGGCGAGCGGCGCCGAGACCATCGACGAGGTGCTCTGGGCGCCGGTGCAGTGAGCGGCGCCGCCGATGTTTCACGGGAAACAGCGGCGGGGATACCGGGTCGATGCGGCGTCAAGCGGAATTGCCGGGGAGGGGTCTACCCCAATGGCGTACTCCAATGGGGTGGTTTTTCGCACGGTCCCACCGGCGTAGCCGGCCGCCGCGCGGCGGCTGCTTCACGCTGTCAAAGAGCCTGCGATCGAGGCTAACACAGGACCCCTTGCGTCCGGTGCTAAGCCCGCGCCGGCTCGGCCGCGGCGATCGCCGCGAGGAATTCCTTCACCGCCGCCGCCGGCCCTTCGCGATGGTCCCAGACCGCGGAGATGACGGCGAGGAAATCGGCGCCGGCTTCGACCAGGACGCCGCAATTCTCCGGCGTGATGCCGCCGATGGCGACGCAGGGCACGGTCATCAGCTCGCTCCACCAGCGCAGAATCTCGGGATCGGCGCGGTGCTTCGCCGCCTTGGTCCCGCTCGGGAAGAAGGCGCCGAAGGCGACATAGTCGGCGCCGGCCTCGGCCGCTTCCATGGCGAGGTGGCGGCTCTCATGGCAGGTGACGCCGACGATGCGCTCGGCGCCGAGGAGCCGGCGCGCCCCGGCATAGGACGCGTCCTGCTGGCCGACATGGACGCCGTCGCAGCCGGTTTCGAGCGCGAGGTCGGGGCGGTCGTTCATCAGGAAGGCGACGCCGCGGCTTTGAGCCACCGGGCGCAGCGCGCCGGCGGCGCGGCGGATCGCGTCGT
>JASHTP010000093.1 GCA_030040495.1 Alphaproteobacteria bacterium | reverse complement strand
TCGCGCCGATGAGCGGCGCGCCGCGCACCAGCATGGCGCGGATGGCGTGCGCCGCCGCTGCCGCGGTCTCGAGGCGCAGCGTCGCGAGATCGAACGGCAGCCGCGTCTGGTCGATGATGCCGACGGCGCCGTCGGCCTCCGGCCAGATGGTGCGCATCGGCCTGCCGGCGACGTTCATCGCCTGAGCGCGCGGCCGGCGACCGCGTCGAGCTTCGCCACCAGCGCGGGATCGCGCGCCTCGGGCGCGGTGATGATGGCGTTGTCGAGGGCGTGCTGGCAGCCTTGCGGACAGGGGCCGTGCTGGGCGCCGAGGATCGGCACCACCGCCTTGACCAGCGCGCGGGCGCGGTCGGCGTTGGCGAGCAGCACGCCGACGATCATCTCGACCGAGACATGGTCGTGGTCGGGATGCCAGCAGTCGAAATCGGTGACCATGGCGACGGTGGCGTAGCAGAGCTCGGCCTCGCGCGCGAGCTTGGCCTCCGGCATGTTGGTCATGCCGACCACCGCGGCGTTGGCGGCGCGATGCATGTGGCTCTCCGCCAGCGTGGAGAATTGCGGGCCTTCCATGCAGAGATAGGCGCCGCCGCGATGGAGCGGCAATCCCGCCTCGCGCCCGGCGGCGGCGAGCGCGTCGCCGAGACGGGCGCAGACCGGATGGCCGAAGGCGACATGGGCGACGAGGCCGGTGCCGAAGAAGCTCTTGTTGCGCGCGAAGGTGCGGTCGATGAACTGATCGACCAGCACGAAGCTGCCGGGCGGCAGCTCCGCCTTGAGGCTGCCGACGGCGGAGAGCGAGATCAGCGCGCCGACGCCGGCGCGCTTCAGCGCGTCGATGTTGGCGCGGAAATTGATCTCGGAAGGCGGGATGCGGTGGCCGCGGCCGTGGCGCGGCAGGAAGACCACGCGCGTGCCGGCGAGCGTGCCGAAGCAGAGCTCGTCGGAAGGCTCGCCGAAAGGCGAGGCGACGCGCCGCCACTCGACCTCGGCGAGCCCGTCGATCTGGTAGAGGCCGCTGCCGCCGATGATGCCGATGACGGGGGTCGCTGCCATGGAGGAACCGCTCCGCACGCTTCCGCAAAGCGCCAGTGTTCCAGCGGGGCGGCGTCAGGGCAACAGCGAAGTGGGCGGGCGGGTTGGAGCGGCGAGCAAGGCCGGAAACAGCGCGTAAACTCGTCGCCCCCACCTCACCCTACCCTCTCCGCCCCGCCGGGGCGGAGAGGGAGGGACCCGCGCAGCGGGAGGGTGAGGTGGGGCGCGCCGTCAGTGCACGTCGGCCCAGATCTGGCGCTTGGCGGCGTAGAGGACGCCGGCCATCGCCAGCAGGAAGATCAGCACCTTGGCGCCGGTTCGCTTCCTCTCCTCCATCATCGGCTCCGAGGCCCAGGCGAGGAAGGTGGCGACGTCGTGCGCCTCCTGCGGCAGGGTCGCCTTGGTGCCGTCGCCGTACTGCACGTCGTCGCCGTGGAGCGGCTGCGGCATGGCGATCTGGTTGCCGGGGAAATATTCGTTGTAGTTCATATTGGCGGCCATGGTCATGCCCGCCGGCGGCTCCTTGAAGCCCTGCAGCAGCGCGTCGACATAGTCGGCGCCGCCGCCGATATCCTTGGTGAGGCTGCTGTCGGCGCGCGCCTTGATGATGAGCGAGAGATCGGGCGGCAGCGCGCCGTTGAGCGCCACCCGCGCCGCCTGCTCGTTGGGGAAGGGCGCGACGAAAGCGTCGGAAGGCCGGCCCGGACGCTGATACATCTGGCCCTGATCGTTGGGCCCGTCGGTCACCTGATGGTTGGCGGCGATCGCGGCGATCTGCGCGCCGTCATAGCCGATGCCTTCGAGGTCGCGGTAGTGCAGCAAGTTCATCGAGTGGCAGCGCGAGCAGACCTCCTCATAGACCTGGAAGCCGCGCTGCGCCGCGGCGCGGTCGAAGGTGCCGAAAGGCCCGTCGAAAGACCAGGATTGCGTCGGGATCGAGGGCTGCTCCTGGGCGAGCGCGGGCGCGGCGGCAAGCGCGGCGAGGGCCAGTCCGGCGGCGGCGAGGACGGGCGCGCGCATCAGTGCTTCTCCATCGACGGCGCGGCGCCGGCGAGGGCGGCGCCGCCCTTCCGGGTCACCGCGGCGCTGATGCTGGTCGGCAGCGGCAGCGGCCGCTCGAGCCAGCCGATCACCGGGAGGAGCACGATGAAATGGATGAAGTAGTAGAGCGTCGCGATGCGGCCGGTGGTGATGTACCAACCCTCGGGCCGGTGCGCGCCGCAAATGCCGAGCGCGACGACGTCGGCGACGAGCAGCCAGAAGACCCATTTGTAGACCGGGCGGAAGCGCGCGCTGCGCACCCGCGAGGTGTCGAGCCAGGGCAGCACGAAAAGCACGCCGATGGCGCCGAAGAGGCAGAGCACGCCGGCGAGCTTGGCCGGGATGAAGAGGATGTCCGGCACCGAGCGCAGGATGGCGTAGAACGGCAGGAAGTACCATTCCGGCACGATCTCCGGCGGCGTCTGCAGCGGATTGGCCTGGACGTAGTTCTGCGTGTCGCCGAGCGCGTTCGGCATGTAGAAGACGAAGAGCGCGTAGACGATCAGGAGCACGCTCAGCCCGAACATGTCCTTGATCGTGTAGTAGGGATGGAAGGGGATGCTGTCCTGCGGCCCCTTGCGGTCGATGCCGAGCGGGTTGTTCGAGCCGTGCTGATGCAGCGCCACGAGATGCAGCACGACCACGCCGACGATGACGAAGGGCAGGAGATAGTGGAGCGAGTAGAAGCGGTTGAGCGTCGGGTTGGCGACCGCGAAGCCGCCCCACAGCCAGGCGACGATGGCGTGCCCGACCACGGGGATCGCCGAGAACAGGTTGGTGATGACGGTGGCGCCCCAGAAGCTCATCTGCCCCCAGGGCAGCACGTAGCCCATGAAGGCGGTCGCCATCATCAGCAGCAGGATGACCACGCCCAGCATCCACAGCAGCTCGCGCGGCTCCTTGTAGGAGCCGTAATAGAGCCCGCGGAAGATGTGGATGTAGACCACCATGAAGAAGAAGGACGCGCCGTTCATGTGGATGTAGCGCATCAGCCAGCCGTAATTCACGTCGCGCATGATGCGCTCGACCGAGTCGAAGGCCAGCGGCGAGTAGGGCGTGTACTGCATGGCGAGGAAGATGCCGGTGACGATCATGATCACCAGCATGATCCCGGCGAGCGAGCCGAAGTTCCACCAGTAGCTCAGATTGCGCGGCGTCGGATAGTCGTGCAGCTCGTGCTGCATGAAGGTGAAGATCGGCAGGCGATGGTCGATCCAGCGGACGAGCTTGCTTTGGCTTTGGTTGCCGGGCCCGGTCATGGCGCTGCCCTTCTAAAGCTGCACGACGGAGTCGAGGTCGAAGCTGGATCCCGGCGGATTCTCGCCGATCCGCACGACCGCATCGCTGATGAAGGTGTAGGGCGGGACCGGCAGGTTGTAGGGGGCGGGCACGCCGCTGAAGACCCGCCCGGCGAGATCGTAGCGCGAGCCGTGGCACGGGCAGAAATATCCCCCCGGCCAGGCCGCGCCGAGATCGCCGCCCGGCGCCGGCTTGAATTCGGGGATGCAGCCGAGATGCGTGCAGATGCCGACCAGCACCAGCAGGCCGGGCTTGATCGAGCGGTGCCAGTTCTGCGCGTAGGGGGGCTGCTGCTCGACCTCCGACTGGGGATCGCGCAGCAGGCCGGCCACCTGCGGCTCCTGCAGCGTCTGCAGCTCGGCGGCGCTGCGATTGACGATGAAGATCGGCTTGCTGCGCCACAGCACCACGATCTGCTGGCCGGGCTGGAGATGGGAGATGTCGACATCGAGCGGCGCGCCGGCGGCCAGCGTGTCCTGGGCGGCGTTCATGCTATCGATGAGCGGCCAGACCGCGATCGCCGCGCCGATTCCGGTCAGCGCCGTCGCCGCGATCTGCAGGAAATCGCGCCGCGTCGCCGAATCCTGAGTATGCGCATCCATCGGCCTCGGTTGCGCCGTTTCCGCCATCGGCCACCTCTCCCAAAGACCTGACCGAGCTCGCTCCCCCGCCCGACAGGATGTGGACGGCGCGCAAGCTAGCCTGTTGCGCGCTCGCCGCTATGCGACATCCTGCCGCAGAACCGGCGGAATCCCCGCGCTGCGCCTGGGGATGGCGGGGTATAGTCGATCGGGCCGAGGCCTGCCAAACCGGACTCCATGCGCCTTGCCCTCTACGAGCCCGACATCCCGCAGAACGCCGGCGCGCTGCTCCGGCTCGGCGCCTGTCTCGGCGTGCCCATCGACATCATCGAGCCGGCGGGCTTCGTGCTCGGCGACCGAAGGCTGAAGCGCGCCGGGATGGACTATCTCGCCGCCGCCGAGCTCGCCCGGCACGTCTCCTGGGCGAGCTTCCGCGCCGCGCAGCCGGGACGGCTGGTGCTGCTCACCACCAAGGCGCAGCTGCCCTATCATCGCTTCGCCTTCCGCCGCGACGACATATTGCTGCTGGGCAGCGAGACCGAAGGCGTCCCCGAGACGGTGCACCGGGCGGCGGACGCGCGCCTGCGCATCCCGCTGCGGCCGGGCATGCGCTCGCTCAACCTGGCGCTCGCCGCCGCCCTGGTGCTGGGCGAGGCGTTGCGGCAGACCGACCAGTTCCCGGAGGAAGCGCCGCCATGACCGAGGATGCCGTCGAGACCGAGGCGAGGAAGGCGCGAGTCGTCGCCTGGTTCCGCGAGCTGCGCGACCGGATCTGCGCCGGTTTCGAGGCGCTCGAGGAGGAGCATGCGGCGGCGCTTCCGGGCGGCGACGCGGCCGGCCGGTTCGAGCGCAGGGAATGGCAGCGCGAGGGCGGCGGCGGCGGCGTCATGTCGATCATGCACGGACGCGTCTTCGAGAAGGTCGGCGTCAACCTCTCCACCGTCTGGGGCGAGTTCTCGCCGGAGTTCCGCGGCCAGATCCCGGGCGCGGCGGAGGATCCGCGCTTCTGGACGAGCGGCATCTCGCTGGTGGCGCATCTGCGCTCGCCGCTGGTGCCGGCGGTGCACATGAACACGCGCCATGTGCGGACCACCAGGAGCTGGTTCGGCGGCGGCGCCGACCTCACGCCGATGTTCCCCGACGCCGCCGACGCCGGCGACTTCCACGCCGCGCTCAAGGCCGCCTGCGACGCGCACGATCCCGCCTACTACCCGCGCTTCAAGCAATGGTGCGACGAGTATTTCTTCCTGAAGCACCGCAACGAGCCGCGCGGCGCCGGCGGCATCTTCTACGACTATCTCGACGGCGGCGACTGGGAGCGCGACTTCGCCTTCACCCGCGCCGTCGGCGCGGCCTTCCTCGCGATCTATCCGCGTCTGGTGCGCCGCCACATGCTCGAGCCCTGGACCCCGGAGCAGCGCCGCCACCAGCTCGTCCGCCGCGGCCGCTATGTCGAGTTCAACCTGCTCTACGACCGCGGCACCGCCTTCGGCCTCAAGACCGGCGGCAAC
>JASHTP010000092.1 GCA_030040495.1 Alphaproteobacteria bacterium | reverse complement strand
TCGCCTCGGAGATGAGCCGGTTGGCGCCGCCGGGGAAGTCCCAGACGCGCTTCAAGGGGCCGGCGGCGACGGTGGCGGGATCGAAGACGACGATGTCCGCCGGCCTGCCTTCGGCGAGCAGGCCGCGATCGCCGATGCCGAACACCTCGGCCGGGCGCGAGGTCAGCATGCGGATCGCCTGCTCGAGCGACAGCGTGCCCTTCTCGCGCACCCAATGGCCCAGCAGGTGCGTCGCCTGGCAGGCGTCGCAAAGCTGGCTCGCATGGGCGCCGGCGTCCGAAAGCCCGATGACGAAATCGGGGTTGAGCAGCAGCTCCGCCACCTCGGCCTCGTTGTTGTTGGCGACCGGCATGCGGAAGCGCGCCTCGAGCCCGGTGGCGAGGCCGAGATCGAGCATGAGATCGACCCAATGGACGCCGCGCTCGGCGGCGATCTCCGGCAGGCGGCGCTCCTCGAGCGTGGGATCGGGCGCATATTCCGAGACGACGGTCTGGGCGAAGCCGAGCAGCAGCTCGTCGGGCGCCCGGTCCATCTTGTCGCGGAAGGCGGCGCGGAAGGCGGGGTCGGCATAGATCCGCCTCTTGCCCTCAAGATCGGCCGCGGCGATCGGCCGGAACAGCGACATGCTCTCGAAGATGAACGGGGCCGCGAGCTGGAACTCGAAATTGAGCGGGCGCGGGCTCACCTGCGGATAGACTTTGAGGCCGCTGCGGATGAGCTCCATCGAGCGCGCCACCTGCTGGCGATGGTCGACGCCGATGCGGATGCGGCCGGCAAGGAGCGCGGTCCAGCTCACCGTGGCGCCGGTCTCGCGCGCGAGCTCGGCGAACTCGTCGAACATCAGCCCCTTGCCGGTGGTGGCCTGCATCACGCCTGTGCCGGCATCGCCGAGCGCGCCGGCGATGGCGCGGATCTCGGAGAAATCGGCGAAGCGGCTCGGCACCGGCTTGCCGCCATAGCCGACATGGGTCTGCGCCTTCGAGGTGGCGAAACCCACGGCGCCGGCCTCCAGCGCCTCGCGCACGATGAGGCGCATGCGCTGCACCTCCTCGGTGGTGGCGGCGCGCTCGGTCGCCTCCTCGCCCATCACCCAGAGGCGGAGCGGCGTATGGCCGATCATGGCGCCGACATTGATGGCGGTGCCGCGCTTCTCGACCGCGTCGAGATAGTGCGGGAAGGTCTCGAAGCCCCAATCCGCGCCCAGCCCGGCCTCGAGCGCGGCGACGCTCATGCCCTCGACCTTCTCCAAGGTGCGGATCATGAGGTCGCGGTGCTGGGCGCGCGTCGGCGCGACGGAGAAGCCGCAATTGCCCATCACCACCGTGGTGACGCCGTGCCAGGGCGAGATGGTGAGCATGCGGTCCCAGGCGATCTGCGCGTCGTAATGGGTGTGGATGTCGACGAAGCCCGGGCAGACGATGCGGCCCGCCGCGTCGATGGTTTGGCGCGCCTCGCCCGGCGCCGCGCCCAGCGCCACGATCCTGCCGCCGCTGACGCCGACATCGCCGGCAAAGCGCGGCTTGCCGGTGCCGTCGATGATGCTGCCGCCGGTGATCTTGAGGTCGTATTGCATGGGAGCTTCCGAAGTTGGGCGGGTGAATTAGGAACCGCCGAGCGCAGCCGGTCAAGCCCGGCGGGGCCCGCGACGGAACCGGTTGCGCCCGCGGCCGTTTGGCTGGAACATGGTAGGGCGCCGCTCAGGGAGGAGACGGTCATGAAGCTCATGTGGTTCCATCTCATGCCCTATACCCGCTTGCCGGACGATTTCCGCGAGCGGCACAACTCGGTATGGGTGGACATCGACCGCAGCCTCTTCGATCCCGCCTTCGCCCATCAGCTCTACAACGAGTTCATGGACGAGCTCGAGGAAGCGGCCGCGGTCGGCTTCGACGCGATCTGCGTCAACGAGCATCATGCCAACGGCTACGGCCTGATGCCGTCGCCCAACCTCATCGCCTCGGCGCTGGCGCGGCGCACCTCGGACGCGGCGATCTGCATCCTCGGCAACTCGCTCGCCCTCTACAACCCGCCGACGCGGGTCGCCGAAGAGATGGCGATGATCGACTGCATCTCCGGCGGCCGGGTGATCGCCGGCTTCCCCGTCGGCACGCCGATGGACACCTGCTACGCCTATGGCCAGAACCCGAGCATGCTGCGCGCCCGCTATCTCGAGGCGCACGATCTCGTCGTCGCCGCCTGGACGCGGCCCGAGACCTTCGCCTTCGACGGCCGCTTCAACCAGCTGCGCTACGTCAACATCTGGCCGCGCCCGCTGCAGCAGCCGCACCCGCCGATCTGGATCCCGGGCGGCGGCTCCATCGAGACCTGGCAGTGGTGCGCCGAGATGGATTACGTCTACTGCTACCTCTCCTATTTCGGCTACAAGGCCGGGCGCGAGACCATGATGGGCTTCTGGCGCGAGATGGAGCGGCTCGGCAAGGACCGCAATCCCTACCGCGCGGGCTTCCTGCAATTCGTCGGCGTCGCCGAAAGCCGCGAAGAGGCGATGAGGCTCTACAAGGAGCCGGCCGAATATTTCTACGGCCGCTGCCTCCACGTCGACAGCCGCTACGTCAACCCGCCCGGCTACAACAGCGAGGCGACGCAGCGCGCCAAGATCACCTCGCAGGTGGCGCTCGCCTCGCAGCGCGCCCAGACCTTCGGCGGCGGCGCCAGCTGGGAGGAGATCCTCGACAAGGGCTTCGTCATCATCGGCTCGCCCGACGAGGTGGCGGAGCAGCTCAAGGTCGTGGCGACCGACCTCAATGTCGGCCATCTCATGCTGCTGCTGCAGTTCGGCAACATGGGCCGCGACCTCTCCTCCTACAACACGCGGCTCTTCGCCGAGCGCGTGATGCCGCAGCTGCGCGGCCTCTTCGACGATCGCTGGCAGGATCGCTGGTGGCCGAAGCCGCTGCCGAAGCCGGCGCGGGTCGCGCCGCAGCCGGTGGCGGCGCGGGAAGCGGCGGAATGAGCGCGCCCGCCGAACGCTCGGTCGAGGTCAACGGCCTGCCCTGCCGCGTCTGGGAGAAAGGGAGCGGCAGCCCGGTCTTCTATCTTGCCGGGCTCGCCGGACTGCCGCGCTGGACGCCGTTTCTCGACCGGCTCGCCGAGCGCCGTCGCGTCGTCGCGCCGTCGATCCCGGGCTTTCCCGGTGCCGCCGGCCATGACCGGCTCGACCAGCCGCTCGATTGGGTGGCGGCGGTGCTCGATCTGCTCGAGGGAGCCGGGCTCGCCGGCGGCGACCTCATCGGCGCCTCGGTCGGCGGCGCGCTCGCCGCCGAAGCGGCGGCGATGGCGCCGGGGCTGGTGCGCCGCCTGGCGCTGATCGCGCCTTTCGGGCTTTACGCGACGCATTTCCCGCCTGCCGATCCCTGGGGGCAGAAGCCCGGCGCCTTGCCCGCCCTCGTCGCCTCGCGGCCCGAGGCCTATAACGAGCTCGTCGCCGCGCCGGAGGGCGTCGCCGCCGGCGAATGGTCGATCGTCATGACTCGGGCGAGCGAGGCGGCGGCGCGGCTGCTGTGGCCGCTCGGCGACACCAGGCTCGCGCGTCGCCTCCACCGCATCCGCTGCCCGACGCTCATCCTCTGGGGCGCCGAGGACAAAGTGCTGGCGCCCGCCTATGCCGAGCGCTTCGCCGCCGGCATCACGGGCAAGTCGACGATCAAGATCATCCCCGGCGCCGGCCATCTCGCCGATCTCGACGCGCCGGGCGCCGTCGCCGAGGCGGTGTTCGAGGCGTTCGCCTAGCCGCGCCCTACGCCATTGGGGTAGTGCAAAAAAAATTCATTGGGGTACGCCGATGGGGTAGGCCGCTCCCGGCGCTTTTCGCTTGACCGCGGCGCGGCTGCCGCTCAGCGGGACTGGCGCTGCTTCGCTCTCGCCGCGAGCTCCGCCAGGATCTCCTCGGTGTGCTCGCCGAGGCGCGGGGCAGGGCGGCGCAGCTTGCCGGGC
>JASHTP010000091.1 GCA_030040495.1 Alphaproteobacteria bacterium | reverse complement strand
CCGGCGCCGACGAGCGCCACGCCCGGCAGCCGCGACAGGCGCTCGACGCCATAGGCGGTGAGCGCCACTTCGTGCGCCTGGATCGCCTCGCGCCCGAGCCCGTCGATATAGTCGAGGGCGATGGCGAGCCCGATCGCGCCGGAGATGTCGGGCGTGCCCGCCTCGAAGCGCGCCGGCGGCTCCTGGAAGGTCGTCTTCTCGAAGGTGACGTTGGCGATCATGTCGCCGCCGGTTTGCCAGGGCGGCATCGCCTCGAGGATCGCCTTCTTGGCGTAGAGCGCGCCGATGCCGGTGGGGCCGTAGGTCTTGTGGCCGGAGAAAACGTAGAAGTCGCAATCCAGCGCGCGGACATCGATCGGCATGCGCGGCGCTGCCTGGCAGCCGTCGATCAGCACCTTGGCGCCCCTGGCGTGCGCCAGCCGGACGATCGCCTCGACCGGCAGCAGCGCGCCGGTGGCGTTGGCGAGATGGGTCGCGGCGACGATTCGGGTGCGCGGGCCGATGAGCGCCGCGAAAGCGGCGAGGTCGAGCCCGCCGGTGGCGTCGACCGGCGCCACCTTGAGCAGGCAGCCGACGCGGTCGCGCAGCATCTGCCAGGGCACGATGTTGGCGTGGTGCTCGAGTTCGGTGATGAGCACCTCGTCGCCGGGCTTCAGGAAGGCCGCGCCCCAGCTGTAGGCGACCAGGTTGATCGCCTCGGTGGCGTTGCGGACGAAAACGATCTCGGCCGCTTCGCGCGCATTGAGGAAGCGCCGCACCCGCTCGCGCGCCGCCTCGTAGAGCTCGGTCGAGCGCGCCGACAGGCGATAGACGCCGCGATGGATGTTCGCATAGTCGCTGCGGTAGAACTCGGCGACGCCGTCGATCACCGCCGCGGGCTTCTGCGCGCTGGCGCCGCTGTCGAGGAAGACGAGGCCGGGGTTGCGCTCGAAGATAGGAAAATCGCGCTTGACGGCGCGCGGGTCGAAGCCCGGCGGGGCCGCCGGATGGAGCGCCACGCGGCTCATCCGGCGCCTCCGGCGAGCCAGCGCGCCAGATGGCGGCCGAGATGAGCACGCAGCTCGACGTCGTCCTCGATCCGCTCGATCACCTCGGCGGCGAACGCCTCGATCAGCATGCGCCGCGCCTCGACGACGGGAATGCCGCGGCTTTCGAGATAGAACAGCGCCGCATCGTCGAGGTCGCCGACGGTCGCGCCGTGGCTGCACTTGACGTCGTCGGCGAGGATTTCGAGCTCGGGCTTGGTGTCGATCGCGGCACGCCGGCCGAGCAGCAGGTTCTTGCTGAGCTGGTTGGCGTCCGTCCGTTGCGCCTGCGGCCTGACGCCGATGGTGCCGAGAAAGACTCCATGCGCCCGATCGGACGCAACGGTCTTGAAGTATTCGCGCGTGACGCAGCCGGGCGCCGCGTGATCCACCACGCTCGCAATCGTTCCTTCCCGCTCGCCGCGCAGCAGCGTCGCGCCGAAGAGGCCGCAAGCCGCGCCTTCGCCGTCGAACCTGGCGTGAACGTCGTGGCGCGACAGCCGGGCGCCCAGCGACAGGACGAAGCTCTCATAGCGCGCGTCGCGCCCGAGCTCGACGCGGTTGTGAGCGAGATGGATCGCTGCCGCGCCTTCGTCCTGCACCTTGGCGTGGCGCAGCGCCGCGCCGGCACCGACGGCGACGACGCCGACCGCATTGGTCCAATAGGCGCCCTCGCCGGCATAGGTTTCGATCAGCGTTGCGCGGCTGCCGGCGCCGAGCTGAATCAAATTACGCAGCTGCGACGATCGTTCCGCGGCGCGGCCGAGATGGATGATCTCGATCGTCCGGTCGAGCGCGACGCCCGGCTCGAGCGCAAGCACGAAGCCGTCGGCGAACAAGGCGGCGTTGAGCGCGACGAAGGGCTGCGCGCCGATCGTATCGGTCTCGCGCAGCGCCGGCTCCAGGAGATCGGGCCGCCGGCGCAGCGTCTCGGCGGCCGAAGCGAGCCACGCGCCTTTCGGCAGATCGCCGATGACGGAGAGCTCCGGCGCGAACGCGCCGTCGACCAGCACGAGGCGATGCCCGGCCGCGGGATAACGCCACGGCGAGACGTCGGCCGCGCTGGCGCGGCACGCGCCGGCAGCGGGCGGGAACGACACGCGCTGCAACGGCCGGAGATCGGTGAAGCGCCACGCCTCCTGCTTGCGCGAGGGCCAGCCGAGCTCGCTGAAGCGCCGGATTGCGCCTTCGCGCCGCCGGGCGAGCCAGGCCGGCTCGGCCGCTTCCGGCCGGGCCTTGAACGCCTCGACATAGGGCTCGAGGTCGGCGAACGCGCTCACGCCGCGTCTCCATAGGCGCCATAGCCGGTCAGCTCGAGCTCGAGCGCCAGCTCCTTGCCACCGGATTTGACGATCCGCCCGCCCGACAGCACATGCACCCGGTCGGGCACGACGTGCTCGAGGAGCCGCTGGTAGTGCGTAATCATCACGATCGAACGCTCCGGCCCGCGCAGCGCGTTGATGCCGCGCGCCACCATCCTGAGCGCGTCGATGTCGAGGCCGCTGTCGGTCTCGTCGAGGATGGCGAGCCTGGGCTCGAGCATCGCCATCTGGAAAATCTCGTTGCGCTTCTTCTCGCCGCCGGAGAAGCCGACATTGACGCCGCGCTGCAGCAGATCCTCGCCGATCTCCAGGAGCTTGAGCTTGGCGCGTACCGCCTTCAAAAACTGGCCGGCATCGAGGTCCGCCTCGCCGCGCGCCCGGCGCACCGAATTGAGCGCGGCGCGCAGAAAATACATGTTGTTGACGCCGGGAATCTCGACCGGATACTGGAAGGCGAGGAAGACGCCGGCGCGCGCGCGCTCGTCGGGCCCGAGCGCCAGCAGATCGCGGCCCAGATAGGTGACGCTGCCCTCCGTCACCTCGTAGCCCGGCCGGCCCGAGAGCACGCCCGCGAGCGTGCTCTTGCCGGAACCGTTCGGCCCCATGATCGCATGCACCTCGCCGGCCGCGACGGCGAGATCGATCCCCTTCAGGATCTCTCGCCCGTCGGCGATGCGCGCATGCAGATTTCTGATCTCGAGCATCAATCCCCGATCTCCCGAAAATTGCGCGCCGCTCAGCCGACGCTGCCTTCGAGGCTCACCGCCAGGAGCTTCTGCGCCTCGACGGCGAACTCCATCGGCAGCTCCTTCAGCACTTCCTTGCAGAAGCCGTTGACGATGAGCGACAGCGCGTCCTCCTGGGTGAGGCCGCGCTGGCGGCAATAGAACATCTGGTCGTCGCTGATCTTCGAGGTCGTCGCCTCGTGCTCGACGCGCGCCGAAGGGTTGCGCACCTCGATATAGGGCAAGGTGTGCGCGCCGCATTTGTGGCCGATCAGCAGCGAATCGCATTGCGTGTAGTTGCGGGCGTTCTCGGCCTTGGGCTGGATGCGCACCAGGCCGCGATAGGTGTTCTGGCCGCGCCCGGCCGAGATGCCCTTGGAGACGATGGTCGAGCGCGTGTTGCGGCCGAGATGGATCATCTTGGTGCCGGTGTCGGCCTGCTGCAGATTGTTGGTGATGGCCACCGAGTAGAACTCGCCGACGGAATTGTCGCCCTCGAGGATGCAGCTCGGATATTTCCAGGTGATGGCCGAGCCGGTCTCGACCTGGGTCCAGGAGATCTTGGAGTTGGCACCGCGGCAGGCGCCGCGCTTGGTGACGAAATTGTAGATGCCGCCCTTGCCCTCGGCGTCGCCGGGATACCAGTTCTGCACCGTTGAGTATTTGATCTCGGCGCCTTCGAGCGCCACCAACTCGACCACCGCGGCGTGGAGCTGGTTCTCGTCGCGCTGCGGCGCGGTGCAGCCTTCGAGATAGCTCACATAGCTGCCCTTGTCGGCGATGATGAGCGTGCGCTCGAACTGGCCGGTCTTGGCGGCGTTGATGCGGAAATAGGTGGAGAGCTCCATCGGGCAGCGCACGCCCGGCGGCACATAGGCGAAGGAGCCGTCGCTGAACACCGCGGAATTGAGCGCGGCGAAGAAATTGTCGCCCGGCGGCACGACCGAGCCGAGATACTGGCGCACGAGGTCGCCATGCTCGCGCACCGCCTCGCCGAAGGAGCAGAAGATGATGCCGAGCTCGGCGAGCTTGTCCTTGAAGGTGGTGGCGACGGAGACGCTGTCGAACACGGCGTCGACGGCGACGCCGGCGAGCGCGGCGCGCTCGTTCAAGGGAATGCCGAGCTTCTCGTAGGTCTTGAGCAGCTCGGGATCGACCTCGTCCAGCGACTTCGGCGCGTTCTGCCGCTTGGGCGCGGAGTAGTAGGTCGCCGCCTGATAGTCGATCGGCGCGACGCGCAGCTTCGCCCAGTGCGGCTCCGCCATCTGGCGCCAGTGCCGGAAGGCGTCGAGGCGCCAGTCGAGCAGCCAGCGCGGCTCCTCCTTCTTGGCGGAGATGAAGGCGACGATATCCTCGTTAAGGCCGGGCGGCGCGCTCTCGCTCTCGATCTCGGTGACGAAGCCGTATTTGTAACCCTCGCCAGCGACGTCGCGCAGGGTCTCGGCATTCTTGACGGTGGCGGGCCTGCTCATGGGGTCAAGGTCTCTTGCGAAGCGGCGGGCGGTTGCAGTGCCAGGCGGGCGAAAGGCGGCAGCATGTCGGCGAGCGTCACCGCGCCGAGCGCCGTGCCTACCGCCTGGTTGATGCGATGCCAGTGCGGGCGCGTCGGGCAGAAATCGGTGCGGCTGCAGTCGGGGACGTGGCTGGTGCATTGGGTGACGCCGATGGCGCCGTCAATCGCCGCCACCAGCTCGGCGACCGAGATCGCGCCCGGCTCCCGCGCCAGCCGGTAGCCGCCGGCGGCACCGCGCGCGCCCGCGACGAGGCCGGCATGGGCGAGCGCCTTCAGCACCTTGGCGACGGTGGCGCGCGGCAGCTTCGCCTCCTGGGCCAGCGCCGCCGCCGTCATCTGGCGCTCGGCGTCCCCCGCCAGATGGGTGGCGATGATGACCGCGTAATCCGCCAATTTGCTCAGGATGATCATCGGCTTCGCCAATCAGGTCAGGCACTTAGGTTAATTCGTACCGTGCCGGTACGGATTAGATCGTGTGTTATACCGGACCTTCAAGGCCCCGCAAGCCTTTTTTGCATAGCCGGCAACGACGGCCCTGCCCTAGCATTCCGGCCAAGGCAAAAGAACGAGACCGGGAGGGGCGGCATGGCCAAGGTGGACTGGCGGATCGACGGGGCGGTGCGGCGCGTGCTCCTCAACCGGCCGGAGAAGCGCAACGCGCTCGACGCGGAGATGCTGGAGTTGCTCGCCGCCGCCTTCATCGCGCCGCCGCAGCCGGAAGAGCGCGCCGCGGTGATCACCGCCGCCGGCCCGGTCTTCTGCGCCGGGCTCGATCTCCGGGCGCGCAGCGAGATGGGGGCAAGCCCGATCGAGCGCATGCTGCATGCGGTCGAGACCTATCCCTTGCCGGTGGTCGCCGTCGTCCAGGGCGACGCGATCGCCGGCGGCAACGAGCTGGCGCTGCATTGCGACCTCGTCATCGCCAGCAGCGCCGCGCGCTTCGGCATGTCGCTGGCGCAGATCGGCCTGGTGCCGAGCTGGTTCCTCGCCAAGAAGCTGCTCGAGGTGGCAGGGCCGGCGACGACGCGCAAGATCCTCTTCCTCGGCGAGCCGCTGCCGGCGCGCCGGCTTTACGAGCTCGGCATCATCGCCGAAGTGGTCGAGCCCGATCGGCTCGAGGCGGCGGCGGAAGGCGTGCTGGCGCGGCTCGTCGCCAACGCGCCGCTGTCGCTCAAGGCGATGAAGCTGCTGCTGCTGCGGGAAATGAAGTTCCGCGACGGCATCGCCCATGACGACGTCGACCGCTTCCTCGCCGAGGTGCGGCAAAGCGCCGACGCCAAGGAGGGCATGGCGGCGCGGCTCGAGAAGCGCGCGCCGCGCTTCGCGGGACGCTGATGGGCATCCGCCTGACCAAGCCTTGGACGCCGCTTTCCGCCGAGGCGGTGCGCGCGCTTCCGGGCCAGCTAGGCGTGTTCGAGCTCGCCGACGGCGACGGCAGCGTGCTCCATATCGGCTATGCCGGCGGCCGCTCGCTCTTCGGCCTGCGCAGCGCCGTCGAAGAGGCGCGCCGGCGCTACCCCGCCGCCCAACGCTTCCGTGTCGAGATCACCGTGCAGTATCAAAGCCGCTGGCGCGAGCTGCTGATGCTGCATGTCGCCGATTACGGCGCGCTGCCCGACGGCAACCGCGACGCGCCGCGGCTGGGAAGGCTGAGCCCGCTTTGACGCGACGTGGCTCTATCGCCAAGAGGAACCCATGGACCTCGAGCTCAGTGACGAGCAGAAGCTGATCGTGGCGCAAGTGCGGCGCTTCGTGCGCGAGGAGATCGCGCCGCTCGAGGCCAAGCTCGATCCCGACGCCAGCGAGCTGCCGGCCGAGGATTTCGCCCGGCTCAGCGCCAAGGTGAAGGCGATGGGCTTCTGGGGCCTCGACATCCCCGCCGAGTATGGCGGCCCCGGCATCGATCTCGTCACCCGC
>JASHTP010000090.1 GCA_030040495.1 Alphaproteobacteria bacterium | reverse complement strand
CAGCATCTTGAATCAGAAACTCAACCCTTTGGGAATCCCAAAAAGCGATTCAGACCGAATGAATCCCGCTCTAAGCCGCCTGCCGCAGCTTCGCCTCTGGGCGCGCCGCCACGCGCGGCGCGGTCTCGGTCACCGCCAGGATGAATCCGGCGACGACGAGCTGCGCCGCCATCGGGATGCAGAGCGTCGCGATGAAGCCGAAGCCGTCGGCCAGCAACCCGCCGATGAAGGGCATCAAGGTGGTGCCGACGAGAACGGCGAAGAAGTTGGTGACGCCCAGCGCGGTGCCGCGCTGGCTTTCGGGCACCGCTTCGCTGACGCAGGTGGCGAGCACGATCGGCAGCAGGCCGAAGCCGCAGAAGCCGCTGGCGCCGAGCAGCAGCTCCATCACCGCCTTGTCGAAGCCGCCGAAGAGATAGGCGGCGAGGCTCGCAGCACAGCCGAGCGAGCTCACCAGCACGACCGGCCGCCTTCCCCAATAGTCCGATGCGAGCGGCAGCAGGAGCGAGCCGACGGCGCCGACGAAGCCCCAGAAGGAGGCGATCTCGCCGGCTTCGATCGGGGTGAAATGGCGCACTTCCACGAGGAAGGAATGGTCGAAGCCAGCGAAGACCTGCAGCCAGCTCAGGATGGCGCAGCCCATGATGGTGAGATAGACGAGCGACCGGTTGCGCAGCAGCCGCGCCGCGGAGCGCCAATCGGCGGCGTGATGCTCGCGCCGCACCGGCGGCTCGCGCATCACCGCGGCCAGCGCGATCACCACCAGCGCGGTCGCCGCGCCGATCAGCGGGAACGCCCAGCGCCAGCCGAGCCGCGCGGAGAGATAGGTGATGATCAGCGCGCCGGCGCCGGCGCCGATCAGGGTGTAGCCGGCGGTGAAGATCGCCTGGCTGAAGCCGCGGCGCTTCGGCGCCACTTCCTCGCTGATCGTCGCCTCGCCGACCGACCAGCCGATGCCGTCGCCAATGCCGAGGAGGTCGCGCACTAGGAACATGGAGAGGAAGCTCCAGGCCCCGCCCATCGCCGCCGTCGTGATGCAGATGAACAGCGCCGCCGGCAGCAGCACCCGGCGCCGCCCATAGCGATCGGAAAGCCAGCCGCCGGCCCAGCTGGCGAAGGCCCAGGTGACCGACGTGCCCGAGATCAGCAGGCTTGCCTGCCAGTTCGGCATGCCGAACTCGGCCCTCAGCTGCGGGAAGATGAGGCCGATGCCGATGCGGTTGAGACCGACGCTGCCCCACAGCAGGACGAGCAAGGCGAGGAGCATGAATTCGTAACGGCGCGGCCGCGCGGCGGTGGTCATCGTCGTTCCCTCCGAGGCGAAGTCTCGCGAAGGGCGACAGCTTCCCTCCTAGCTCGCCTATTTGGCGAAGAGCTTATCGACGATCGGCGCCGGTGGCCAGCCTGATGGGAGGGCGGCCGCGCCGCCTTGGCCGGCGGCCGAGCCGCGGTCTCAGCCGCCGAGCTCCACCTGGATCTCGTCGCCAACGATGCGCACCCGGTAGGTCTTGATGTCGCAGGGAACGGGCGGGCCCAGCCCCTTGCCCGTCTTCACCTCGAAGCGGCCGGCATGGAGCGGGCATTCGATGACGTCGCCATCGAGCCAGCCGTCGCTCAAAAAGGCGAAGGCGTGGGTGCAGAGATTGTCGGTGGCGTAGAACTCGCCGCCGACATTGTAGAGCGCGATCGGCTTGCCCGAGGCCTCGACCCCCAGCACGTCGCCCTCGCCGAGCGCCGAGCGCTGCGCCACCGCGACCCAGCCTGCCGTTTCCGCCATGCGCCGTGTCCTCTCGCCGTCTTCGGCCGCCGAGTGTGCAGCCTTCGCAACGGCTCCGCCAGGGGGCAACAGGGCGGCTCAAGGCCGCTTATCGGCTCCATTACGGTGTGGTACTATTATTACGCGCACTCTGTGCTTGAGTGCGGGAACCGACAGGGGGCCGCGTGGCCGAGCCGCCACTTCCGGACGATTGCGACGCGCGGCTCCGGCGTCTCTACGATTATTGGCGCAGCGTCCATCCGCCTTCGGGCCGGCTGCCGGGACGGCAGGATGTCGACCCCGCGGCGCTTCCCGATCTGCTGCCCTGGCTCTGGATCGTCGATGTCGTGCGCCAGCCGTTGCGCTTCCGCTACCGCCTGGTCGGCACCGAGCAGGTCAGGGCCATGGAGCGCGACTTCACCGGGCGTTTCCTCGATGAGGTGCATCCTCGCTTTCTCGGCTCCGCCACCTATCCTCAATATGTCGCTGCCGCAGAGGATGCCGAGATCGGCTATTTCCGCGGCCCGCCCGCCTTTCACATCAGCAAGGATTATGTGGCGATCGAGCGGCTGATCCTGCCGCTGGCGCGCGACGGCCGGACCGTCGACATGCTGCTGGCGATCACCATCTATTATTCGCCCGACCAGCAGCGCCCGGCCGACACGGGCGGCTGAGCCGGGTCAGCGAAACGGCTGGCGCGCCCGAGAGAGGCTGGCGAACCGTCCGCCGGTGGGCATCGGCTCGACCAGCGCGCCGGCCCAAGGATTCTGGCCCGGCTGGTAGAGGTCGGTGAACTCGACCCCGCTTGCCGATTCCATCAACGTGCCGATGCCGATGGAGACCCGGCCATAGGCGAAGGCGGAAAGCGCCAGGAGCGCCACCACGATCGCGATATCGGCCGCGCGCTCAAACACACGACGTCGCCGTTCACGCATGGACCTTCTCCCCTCGTTGCGCCGCGGTCGCCTGCCGCCCGCCGAGCGGCTCACATCGGGCGATATGGCAACGCCGGGCGCGTCCAGTCTGTGACCACGATCACAGCGTCGTGCGGCGGGTTGCTGGGGTGGCGCGCCGGTGTCATGATCCCGGCGCAGCGGCAGTTCCGCCGAGTGCAGGAGGCGGTTGGCAGCGCGATGATCGGCCGGATAGGGGCCGCGCGGCTCGGCTTTGTGCGGCGCGAGGTGGCGGCCGGGATCACGGCAGGGCTGGTGGCGTTGCCGGTCTGCATCGCCTCCGGGGTGCTCGCCTATGCCCCGCTCGGCCAGCACAGCATCGCCCGGGGCGCCAGCGCCGGGCTCACCGGCGGCGCCTTCTGCGCCATCTTCGCCGCGATCTTCTCCACCCCGTCCTTCGTCATCTCCTCGCCGCGCGCCAGCATCTCGATCATTCAGGCGAGCCTCGCCGCCTTTCTGCTGCACAACCAGGCCTTCTCCGGCAACAGCGCAATGATCATCGATGCCATGTCGTTGTGCGGCCTGTTCGCCGGCGTCTGGCAGATGCTGTTCAGCCTCTCCGGCCTCGAGCGCATCATCAAATGCACGCCGCATCCGGTGCTTGCCGGCTTTATCAACGGCGTGGCGCTGCTCGTCATTGCCCAGCAATTCTGGCTGCTGCTCGATCTGCCGGCGGGCTGGCCCGGGGCCGGCACCTGGGCCGATCCCGGCGCCCTGGCGAAGCTCGCCCTCGCGCTCGCGCTCGCCGTGTTCATCGTCTATCTCGGCGCCTGGTCGAAGCGGGTGCCGGCGATGCTGGTCGGATTGCTGCTCGGCATCCTCGTCTTTCACCTGTTGCGCCTGTCCTCGGGGGCCCTGCCGCTCGGCCCGACGATCGCTGCCGCCGGCAGCATGCCGAGCCTGCCCTTCATGTCGCTGCTGAGCGCGCACGGCCGACAGGCCTTCCTCGGCATCGCGCCGGCGCTGCTGCTGAGCTCGCTCATCCTGGCGCTGGTCGCGGCGCTGGAATCGCTGCTCGCCTTCCGCGTGGCGCAGAACCTGTCGAACGTGCGCACCGAGGCGGCCCGCGACGTGTTCGGCCAGGGCGTCGGCAACTTCGCCTCGGCGCTGGTCGGCGGCATCGCCGCCGCCGCTTCCTCGACGCAGCTCACCGCCAACTACGAAGCCGGCGGCCGGTCGCGGCTCTCGGTGCTGACCGCGGCGGCGCTGCTGCTGATGGTCCAGGCCGCCCTGGGGCCGATCTGGACCGAGATCCCCGCGATCGCGGTCTGGGCCGTGCTGCTCGCCATCGCCGTGCTGCTCTTCGACCAGTGGAGCCTGCGGTTGCTGCGCGACCTGCTGCTCGCGCCCGCGCGCGTCATCTCCACCGGCGCCTGGCGCCATCTGGCGGTCGCCGCCGTCGTCACCGCAATCACCGCCAGCGGCGCGGTGATCGGCGGCGTGCTGGTCGGCATCGGCCTTGCCTGCCTGCTGTTCATCGCCGACATGAGCCGCGCGATCGTGCGCCGGCGCTATCGCGGCGACGAAGTCGTCTCCAAGCGCCAGCGCTCCGCCGGCGACGTCGCGCTGCTGCGCCAGTCCGGGCCGCGCCGCGCGGTGATGGAGCTGCAGGGCGTCATGTTCTTCGCCAATGCGGACGAGCTGTCGCGCGAGATCAACGATCTCTTCCGCAAGGTCGACATGCTGGCGCTCGATCTGCACGCGGTGACCGCGATCGACGTCTCGGCGGCGACCATCCTGCAGCACGAGGCGATGCGCAGCCGCCGCGGCGGCAAGCGGCTGCTCTTCGCCAGCCTTTCGCCGCCGCTCGAGGATGTGCTCAACAACAGAGAGAGCGGCGGGCCGCTGCCGCCGGGCTCGGTCTTCCCGGATGCCGACGCCGCGCTTGAATGGATGGAGGAAGAGGCGCTGTCGCGCGAGGTGCGCGCGACGCCCGAAAGCGTGCCGCTCGCGCGGCACGACCTCATGCGCGGGCTCTCGGCGGCGGAGCTCGAGCTCGTCGCCGGGCTGCTCCGGCGCACCGGCTTTCCCGCCGGCGCGGAGCTGTGCCGCGAAGGCGACGAGGCGACCGAGATGTGGATCCTGACGCGCGGCAGCGTCAGCGTGCGGCTGCGCGTCGCCGGCGCCCATCGCATGAAGCGCATCGCCAGCCTCGGGGTCGGCACCATCGTCGGCGACATGGCCTTCATCGAGGGCTCGAGGCGCTCCGCCACCACCGTCGCCGACGAGGAGGTCGAGTGCTACGTGATCGACCGTGCCGCCTACGCCGCGATCCTGCGCGACCACCCGGAGATCGGCACCAAGCTGCTGACCAACCTGCTCGGCGAGACCATGCGCCGGCTGCGCGCCACTTCGGACGAGCTCAGGACGATGAGCGAGTGACCGCTATTCGGCGGCGATCGGCACCCACTCATCGCCGGCCTTGCGATAGCGCCGCTTGACCGCCGCCCAGGCGATGCGGTGGGCGGTTTCCTCGCGCCCGGCGTAGCGTGTCCAGGCATTGTTGAAGGCGGCTCGGTAAATGTCCTGGGCGTGCGCCGGCAGGTGCGCCCGGATGGCGGGCGGCAGATCCTCGTTGCTCGCATAGGGCATGGCGGCCTCCTGCGTTCGAGCGACCCTAGCGCGGGCCGGCCGGAGGGGACTTGACTTGGATCAAAGCCGGCCGGGAGCCGCAAGCGTAGCCTCTCTCTTGCACGTGGACCCCGCACGTGGCTTCCGATGCAGTGGAGAAGAACCATGGACGACACCCCTGTTGAAGTGAAGAAGGCACCGCCGGCCAGAGCCGCGGTACCGGATGTGTGGCAGTCCTTCCGCAGCGAGATGGACCGCCTGTTCGATCGTTTCGGCGGCGGGGGCTTCCCATCGCTCCGTCGCATGCTCGATTTCGAACCGCTGTGGCGATATGAGAGCTCGGTCGGCGTCAGCATCCCGGCGGTCGACGTGACCGAGGATGAGAAGGCCTACAAGATCTCCGCCGAGCTGCCCGGCATGAACGAGAAGGACATCGAGGTCGCCGTCTCCGGCGACATGCTCACCCTCAAGGGCGAGAAGCGGCAGGAGCGCGAGGAGAGAGAGAAGAATCGCTATCTCTCCGAGCGCAGCTACGGCGCCTTCCAGCGCAGCTTCACGCTGCCCGAAGGCGTCGACCGCGACAAGATCAGCGCCGAGTTCTCCAAGGGCGTGCTGACTCTGACCTTGCCCAAGACGACCGAAGCGCAAAAACAGCAGAAGAAGATCGAGGTCAAGGCCTCCTGACGCGGTCGGCCGGAAGCGGCACCGCCGCTTCCGGCGCCGGCGTCCGGCTCAAAGCGCGATCGGCCGGTCGGGAGCGGCGAGCTGGTTGCGGTCGCGCCAATCGGCGCGTACGTAGTTGATCTCCATCAGCCGTCGCACGCCGACGATCGGCCGAGGATCGAAGCCGTGCCAAGTGGCGGGGCCGGGCACGAAGATGACGCCGGAATTGAATTCGCCGGCGGAGCGTCCGACCCAGCGAAGGTCGGCGTCGTAGATGTCGGTGCCCCACTCCTTGGCGTCCGGCCCGGTGAAGAGATAGACCACCATCGAGAACAGCTTTTCCGGAATGTCGCGGTGCGGCTCGAGCCAGGCGCCGTCGATGTCCTGGATGTATTCCATCCGCAGGAAGCTGCCGGCGACCGGAATGTCGCAGGTCTCGGCCATGATGCGCGCCACCTCGGGGCGCTGCAGTGCGGCGGCCAGCGCGTCGCAGCTCGCGAACTTTGTGCGCAGCTGCGGCGTGATGAAGCTGCGCCGGTCGTTGTAGCTGGCGCGCGTCCCGTCGGTGCGGCCGAGCGCCGGCGGCACGATCGGCAAAGTGAGGATGCCGGTGCAGACCGCTTCCGGGAAGACGTCGCGGAGCCGCCAATGGCGATAGGGCCGGTCCGCGCGCTCGCAGCGCCGCACCGCGTCGATGAAATGGCCGACGATCTCGCCGACCTCGGGCACCGGCGGATAGGTCATGGCTCGTCCCCCTCAGCGCGGCGCCCATTCGATGAGCTTGCGCAGCACCGGCACCGACTTGGCGAAGGCGCTGACGCTGTGGCGCCAATATTCGCGGCGCACATACCATTCGGAGTCGACGTAGCAGAGCTGCAGGCTCATGCGCTGGCCCTTTTGCGGCAGGAAGCCGTGCCAGGAGCGGTCGCTGACGCGAAACATCAGCATCCGGCCGAACTCGGGCGGGAATTCAAAGGCATAATCCTCGCGGTCGGCGCTGCGCAGCACGCGCAGCCGACCGCGCTCATAGGGCCATTCGCGGCTGAAGCCGAGCAGGACCGTGACGATCTTGTGCTTGGAGTCGGGATGGGCGTAGCCCTCGTTGTAGTGACCCGTCGTGTTGCCCATCATGACGATCACCGGCGGATAGTCGGAGAGATCCATGTCGAACTTGCGTTCGACCAGTCGGCGGAAGCGATCGCTCAAAAGGTCTCGGACGACCGCGGCGAATTGCGGCCCGTAGTGAAGATCGGGGAGGCCGTAGCTGCCGCGGTCGGGGATGAGCGGGGCGTCGGCGAGCACCTCCTCCTTGCGGCCGGGATCGATCGCGTGCTCGACGAAAGCGAACTCGTAGGGGTCGCGGCGAAGTGCGGCGGCGGCAATCGCGGCTTCGTCGAGCATCTGAAAGGGCTTGTTGCCGGTGTTCATCACGGGCTCCTTCTGCCATCGGGCTGCGGCCAGTCGACCGCAACCGTCCGCGCCGACATTGATCTGGATCAAGCGCGGCGGCCCGTGACGCTGCGGCAAATCGTCCCTCAGAAGCGCGGCAGCGCCGGCGCGTCCTCGGCGGCGGCGGCGACGCCTTCGACCTCGACGAGCCATTCCGGGCGGCAGACCGCGCCCTGGACGATGAGCGCCGGCAGGCCGGGGAGGCGCTCGGCGAGGGCGCGCTGGACGCCGGCGAAATCGGTGCGATCGCGCAGATAGACGGTGAGGTGCATCATGTCAGCGAGGCCGGCGCCGCCCGAGCGCAACAGCCCCTCGACATTGTCGAGCGCGCGCTCGAGCTGGCGCAGAACGTCGCCGGGGTAAAGCACGCGGCCTCTGTTGTCGATGCTCGCCGTGCCGGAGATGAAGTGGTGCGCCCGGTCGGCATAGCCGATGCGCGTGCCGCGCTCGAAGGTCACGTTGTAATCCTTGGTAGCGCACAAAAGCTCGAAATCGTTGAGGTAGGAGACCTGACGCGGCGCGAGGCCGAGGATCGAATAGGCGTCCATCGCCACGAGGTCGTAGCGGTGCGCGCAGGCGCCCTCGATGCCGGTGCTGGCGATATAATGGCTGTCGCCGGTCAGACCCTGCTCGCGGAAGAGCGTGCTGCGGCTCTCGACCATGCCGTGATAGAAGACGTCGACATCCTTGAGATAGATCCAGGTCCTGACGCAATGATCGCGCAAGGTTCCGCCCTGTCGCGCCAGCGTCGCGATCAGCTCGTCGAAGACCGCCCGGGTCTGCGACGCCGCCGAGTCGGCGCCACCGTCGGCGCCGGCGCAGAGCCGCGTGCTCCAGAGATGCGCGAGGCCGCTCTTTTCGACCAGCAGATGCTTCGCGGCCAGGCGCCGCTTGGCGAGCGGCGCGGCGCTCTCGAGGTGATAGGCGAAGAGCGCGAGCTTCGCCTCGGGCAGCGGCGGCTGCTGCACGATCGAGACCGCGACCGGGCCTTCCTCGAGCGCAGCGAAGAGGCGGCTCTGCCGCAGCGCGGGCGCCTGGTTCGTCACGTCGCTGACGAAGAGCCGGCGGAAGATCGCGCTATCCGGCGCGAGCTTCAGCGCGCTGCGCGCCGCTTCATAGCGTCGCTCGACGGCGTCGATCTGCTGCGCCAAGCCGAGTCCCGCCGGCGCCTCGATGCAGATGACATGCTCGGCGTCGCCCGACGCGCCGCGAAAGCTGCTGGTAGCGATCCCGTCGTTGTGTTCCATCTGTGCTGACCTCGCATGCGACATCGGCGACGCCGATCCGCCCGCGCGATCGCGCACCCCGCTGTCGCAAACAGCTAGGCCCGCACCGGCGACGTGTCATTGACTTGGATCAATGAGCGCCAGCCGCGAGCCGGCGCGAGGCCCACGCCGGACGCACGATCCAGGCACCGCCCAGGCCGGCGGCGAGTGCCCAGACGGAATCGGTCACCGCCGCCTGCATGGGGCCGGCGCAGCGGTGGCGAAAGCGCTTCTCGTCCGATGCCGGCGAGGGCGAAGGACGCGGGCCGAACGACGCCGTTTCATCCCCTGCACCAAGTGCATGCGACCATTGTTCAGATGGCGGTGGCCTGCGCTCCGGGCCGGGCGTAGATCACTTGGGCCGAAGGCGCTAGGATCGGGCCGGAGGGCGGATCGTCGCGGCGCGACGGCGCCGCGAGATACCCGGGCGGCGGCGAGAAATTCCGCCGCGGGCACAGAGACGAAAAATCCGTGGGCGGAGCGAGTCCGCCAATTAGGCGCGCAAGCATCTTGTTCTTGTCGAGCGGCGCGTCGGCTCGTCCGTGTCCGGAGCCGCGCGCGAAGAGATAGGCGAGGTTGGTCATGCGCTACACGCTCAAGGTCAATGGCCGGACTCACGCGGTCGATGTCGACAGCGATACGCCGCTGCTCTGGGTCCTGCGCGACAGCCTCGATCTCAAAGGCACGAAATTCGGCTGCGGCGCGGCGCTCTGCGGCGCCTGCACCATCCATCTCGACGGCGCGCCGGTGCGCTCCTGCGTGGTGCCGATCGCCGCCGTCGGAAAATCCGCGGTGACGACGATCGAGGGCATCGGCAGCACGCCGATCGGCGCTCGCCTCCAGAAAGCGTGGCTCGCGGTCGATGTCGTCCAATGCGGCTACTGCCAGGCGGGCCAGATCATGTCCGCGGCGGCGCTGCTGGCGCGGAACAAGGCGCCCGACGACGCGGACATCGTCGCCGCGATGGACGGCAATCTCTGTCGTTGCGCGACCTACATGCGCATTCGCGATGCCATCAAGCAGGCGGCCAAGGACGAGTTCGGCTCGGCCGCCGCGCAGAAGAAGGCCTAAGCCATGATGCAGGATCGAATTTCCCCGGCTCTGTCGGTTCCCTCCGCCGCGCCGCCGACCGGTCTGGCCTCGCGCCGCGACGTGTTGAAGGCGAGCGCCGCGGCGGGCGGCCTGCTGCTGAGCTTCAGCCTGCCGGGCCTCGCCAAGGCCGCTGCGATGGCGCAGGCGCCGGAAGGCGGCACGGCGCTCACCGCCTATGTACGCATCGCGCCCGACGACACCGTGACCATCCTGTCGAAGAACCCCGAGATCGGTCAGGGCATCAAGACGATGCTGCCGATGCTGATCGCCGAGGAACTCGATGTCGACTGGAGCCAGGTCCGCACCGAGCAGGCGCCGCTCGACCCCGCGCTTTACGAGCGCCAGTTTGCCGGCGGCAGCATGGCGACGCCGCTCAACTGGGAGCCGATGCGCAAGGTCGGCGCCGCGGCACGGCAGATGCTGGTGGCGGCGGCGAGGCGAGGCTGGGACGTGCCGGAGAGCGAATGCGAAACCGCCTCCGGCCGGGTCCGGCACCTTCCGTCGGGCCGCAGCCTGAGCTATGGCGCGCTGGCGGCGCAGGCGGCGACGCTTCCGGTGCCCGACCTGGACAGCGTCAAGCTCAAAGACCCCCGCGACTTCAAGATCATTGGCCACTCGATCCCGGGCGTCGACAGCCCGCTGGTGGTCAAGGGCCATCCGCTCTTCGGCATCGACACGGTGGTGCCGGGCATGCTCTATGCCGTCTTCCAGAAGTGCCCGGTCTTTGGCGGCAAGGTGGTCGACGCCAATCTCGACGTGATCCGCAAGCTCCCGGGCGTTCGCCACGCCTTCGTGGTGAAGGGCGGCACGGCGCTGAACGGGCTGCTGCCCGGCGTCGCCATCGTCGCCGACAGCTGGTGGCGCGCCGAGAAAGCGCGCGGCAAGCTCGCCGTGACCTGGGACGAAGGGGCGACGCGACAACAGAGCAGCGCCGGCTTCGCGCGCGAGGCCGCCGAGCTCGGCAAGAAGGCGCCGGCGCATCGGCTGCGGGACGACGGCAACGTCGCCGCCGCGCTCAAGGGCGCGGCACGCGTCGTGGAAGCCGCCTACGCCTATCCGTTCCTGGCCCATGCGGCGCTGGAGCCGATGAACTGCACCGCGCATGTGCGGGGCGACAAGGTCGAGATCTGGGCGCCGACGCAGAATCCGGAGCCCGGTCGCACGCTGGTCGCGCAAACGCTGGGCCTCGACGAGAAGAACATCACCGTCCACATGACGCGCTGCGGCGGCGGTTTCGGCCGGCGTCTGGCGAATGATTACATGGTCGAAGCGGCCTGGGTCGCGAAGGTCGCCGGTGCGCCAGTGAAGCTGGTCTGGAACCGGACCGACGATCTGCAGCACGATTTCTATCGGCCGGCGGGCTGGCATTTCCTCAAAGGCGGGTTGGACGCGGAGGGCAGGCTCGTCGCCTGGCAGCAGCATTTCGTCAGCTTCGGCGAGAACGGCAACTTCGCCAGCTCGGCGGGGCTCGCGTCCGACGCCTATCCGGCGGGCCGCGTGCCGAACCTTTCCTACGGCGCCTCGCTGATGCAGCTCGGCGTCCCCACGGGGCCATTGCGCGCGCCCGGAGACAATGCGCTCGCCTTCGTCTTCCAATCCTTCATCGACGAGCTGGCCCACGCTGCCGGCAAGGACCCGTTGAAGTTCCAGCTCGAGTTGCTGGGGCAATCCGAGCTGCTGCCGGGCCGAGGAGCGGGGTTCGACACTGGCCGCGCCCGCGCCGTTCTCGAAAAGGTGCGCGAGGTCTCGGGCTGGGGCACGCGCAGCCTGCCGGCCCGGACCGGTCTCGGCGTTGCCTTCTACTACAGCCATCTCGGCTATTTCGCCGAGGTGGTGGAGGCTTCGGCCGCCGCCGACGGGCAGGTGACGGTCCACAAGGTCTGGGCGGTCGGCGATATCGGCAGCCAGATCATCAACCCGACCGCCGCGCTCAACATGGTGCAAGGCGGCATCCTCGACGGGCTCGGCGCGGCGCTCAATCAGAAGATCACCATCGAGAAGGGCCGCGTCGTCGAGGCCAATTTCGACGGCTTCGCGCCGTTGCGCATGTCCCAGGCGGCGCCGGTCGAGGTGCATTTCCTCACCACCAACCACCCGCCGACCGGGCTCGGCGAGCCGCCGCTGCCGCCGTCCATTCCCGCGCTCTGCAACGCTCTCTTCGCCGCGACCGGCAGGCGCATCCGCGAGCTGCCGATCGATTCCGCGCTGCTCAAGACCTGATCGGCGCGCCGGGGGCGCTCAGCCCGCGAGGAGATAGGCGGCGAGGATCACCACGCCGCTCACCGCAAGCGTCGCGTGGACGCCGATCAGCGCCCCGGCAAGCCGAGGCTTGAAGCGCAGGGCGACAAAGATGCCGCCGCCGGCCAACGCCGCCAGCGCGATCAGCGTCGCGGCGATCGCGCCGAACGACGCGGTGCCGGTCTCCAGCCCCCGCGGCGGCCCGCGCAGCGCCAGGAGAAGGCAGCCGAAGCCAGCGAGAGCGAAGAGCCCGTGCAGCGCGGCCAGCGGCATGGGCACCGCTCCGGTGCCCGGCGCGCGCAAATGAAGCACCGCGAGCACGGCGCCCAGCGAGAGCGCGAGGCCGAGGATGACGAAGGCGGCGGTCAGCATGCCAGGAAACGGAGGTTGGGCTGCCGCTCCCCGCATCGAGCGGAGAACCGGCTGAGGGACCAGGCTTCGTTGCAGATTGAAATTCCCGGTCTGATCAATAGGCTAAGCGGCGCGTGCGCAGCACTGTGCCACGTCCGGGGAGGGCTCGCAACCGGCCCGCCCTCGGGGTCACGGCCCGTCGGCGGCGGGTGTCGGCTCGGCGATCTCCGGCGGTCGCGGTCGAGCGCGTCGCCGCCGCGGTCCGGCAGCTGCAGGGGCCGCGCTGGGGGTCGACGCCCTCGGCGCAGCAGCGGGTCGTTGGCGCATGTGCCCGGCTGCGACAGAGTCCCGCGGGCAAAATTGCTGGACGGGACGAGCGCAGGTGCCTAAGAAACCTAAGACAAGGTGCAGTCATCGAGCGGCCGCAACCGATTTCCCGTTCGAGCGCGGCCCTTTGATCGAGGAATCATGACGGCAATTCCGCGTTTCCGGGCGCAGGCCGGGCCAGTCCTCTTTTCCGCGGGGTTCCGTCCGTTTTTCCTGGTCTCCGCGCTCTGGGCGGCGATTGCCGTCCCGCTGTGGCTGTTGTCGCTTGCCGGCGATGGCGAGATGCCAAGCGTCCTGTCGCCGGTTTACTGGCACGTGCACGAGATGGTCTTCGGCTATGGCGCGGCCACCGTTGCCGGCTTTTTGCTCACGGCCATTCCCAATTGGACCGGTCGAATGCCGCTTCAGGGCGGACCGCTCGGCCTGCTCGTCGGGCTTTGGCTGGCCGGCCGGATCGGCGTGCTGCTTTCCGCGGTGATCGGAGCGCCGTCCGCCGCGATTCTCGATCTCGCCTTTCCACTGGTCTTTCTCGGCGTGGTGGCGCGCGAGATTCTGGCCGGGCGAAACTGGCGCAACCTGCCCATGTTGGTCGCGCTGCTTTTGCTCTTGCTGGGCAATCTGGGCGTTCATCTCGAAGCCCTTGGCATCGCCGTCACGGCGGAGATCGGCAATCGGCTCGGCCTTGCCACGCTGTTGATGCTGATCAGCCTTGTTGGCGGCCGCATCATTCCGAGCTTCACGCGGAACTGGCTGGCAAAGCAGAACGCCGAGGCCGCGGTGCCGGCACCCTTCGACGCTTTCGACCGCGCTGCGCTCGTTCTCACCGGCCTTGCGCTTGCAGCGTGGGTGATCGTGCCCGACGCGGCCATAGCTTCTTGGGCCGAGCTTGCCGCCGGAATTGCGCTCGGTTTGCGTCTCTGGCGCTGGCGAGGCGCGAGCACCTTGCGCGAGCCGCTGCTGTGGATCCTCCATCTCGGTTACTTCTGGCTTGCGCTCGGCTTCTTGCTTCTGGCGCTCGACGGCTTCTTCCCGCTTGTGCCGGAGACATCGGCGCTTCACGCGCTGACCGTCGGGGCGATCGGCACGATGACCCTGGCGGTCATGACCCGAGCCTCGCTCGGGCATACCGGCCGCCCGCTCGTCGCCGGCCGCGGCACGACGACGATCTATGCCTTGGTGACTGCGGCGGCGGTGCTGCGCCTGCTCGCGCCGCTCGCCGGCGACCAATACATGCCGGCTCTGTCCGTGGCCGGCATTGCCTGGAGCGGCGCGTTCGGGCTTTTCTTCGTGCTCTATTTGCGGCCGCTCGCCCAGCCGCGCGTTAGCGGCGGGGAAGCGCGACCGATCTGATCGGACCGCGGCGGGCGCGGCCAGCGGCGAAGCGCGGCTACTGCACCAGCGGTGTCGCGGCCGCGTCGAGCTCCACCCCTTGGACCTCGGCGTCGCCGGCGAGCAGGCGCACATATTGCCCCAGCGCCACCTGCTGAACGCGCGCGCTCAGCCGTTCGGCGATGCGCTGCTGCGCGACGTCGAAGGGGAGGGTGCGCCCGTCGACCCGCCGGTCGATCGACACGATGTGGAAGCCGAAGCGCGTCTTGACGAGACGCGGCAAGATGCCGATCCAGCCGTCCGCGAACAGCGCCTCTTCGAATTCCGGCACCGTGTCGTCCCGGTCGATCTGGCCGAGGTTGCCGCCGTGCTGGCCGGAGGGACAGTTCGACAAGGTCTTGGCGCAGGTCTCGAAATCGTCGGGTTTCGTCGCCACGCGCTGCAGCGTCTCTTCGGCCTTGGCACGCACGAGATGGAGCGGCATGCCCGGCGTCACCTGAAAGAGAATATGGCGAACGAAGACCAGATCGCCGCTGCGGAAGAGTTCAGGATGGCTGTCGTAGAAGCGCCGGCATTCTTCTTCGGTGGGCACGGGAATTTTCACTTCGCGCTCGATCAGCCGCTCGATTCCCTCGGTCACCTCGTCGCCGGCGGCGGCATCGTCCAGAAGACCGAGTTTCACGGCACGCTGGCGCAGCAGTTCGCGGACCGCCGCGAGCCGCGGCGACGGCCAGCCGGAAGGGTCGACCGCCACGCCATTGACGGAGATGGGAGGAGTGTCGGCGCTCATGTCAGCCGATCGGGCGCCGCGTGCGCACGATCTGGTAGGGCCGGAACAGATAGGCCAGGGCGCCGGCACCGCTCCAGATATGCACCATGCGGGTGAAGGGCGAGACCAGGAAAATGGTGAAGCCGATGAGGATATGGAGGCGATAGATCCAGGGCGTGCCCAGCAGCACGTCCGCGATGCCGCCTTGGAAGGTGACGATGCCCTTCACATAGCCGGTCATGACCTCGAACATGACCCCGTCCATGTGTTGCGCGGAAAGCGGCACGGTGAGCAGGCCGAGCGCGAGCTGCAGCCATAGCAGCAGCACGACCGCGATGTCCCAGCGGCGGCTGTTGCGCCGGATGCGCGGATCGGCCAGGCGGCGGCGAAGAAGAATGGAAAGCCCGACGATCGCCACCAGGCCCGCGACCCCGCCGGCGACCATTGCGATCAGCTGGTGCTGGGCCGGGTCGAGCGCCCAGCGGATCGCCCAATCGGGCGTCAGGAAGCCGACGAAATGGCCGAGGATCACCACCAGTACGCCATAGTGAAAGAGATTCGAGCCCCAGCGCAATTGCCGCTTGCGCAGGAGCTGCGAAGAGTCGCTTTTCCAGGTGTAGGGCTCGCGATCGAACCGGATGAAGCAGCCCAGCAACAGGACGGCGAGCGCGAGATAAGGATAGATGCCGAAGAGAAACTCGTTGAGATCACGCGTGGGGATCATGTCCGGCTCCACATGTCAGGACGCTGGCGCTGGCGTGGCGAAGGCGGGCTGCTCGGTCCAGTCCCGGTCCAGATCCTCCGGCTCCGCCGCTTCCTGCACTGCCGCCTTGGGGTCGAGGCCGGCCTCGCCGGCGATGACCAGCAGGGCTTGGAAGATCGCGGCGTAGCAGCTCTTGCGCTGCAGCAGCGCTCCGCCGATCGAGCGCAGGATATGCGCGCAATCGCCGAGCATCTCGCGGGTCTCGGCGAGGTCGCGGCAGCTCAGATATTCGAGGACGACCGGCAGGTAGTCGGGCAGCTCCTTCGCGCTCAGGCGGAAGCCGGCGCGCTCGTAAAGCGCTTTGAGCTCGATCATGGCTTGGCCGCGGTCGCGCGCCTCGCCGTGAACATGCTCGAAGAGGTGAAGCGACGTGGCGCGCCCGCGGTCGAACAGGTCGACATAGCGCTCCTCGGTCCAAAGCGGATTGGAGTCGCTCAGCAGCTCGACGAGGCTGAGGAGCGCCGCCCGGTCCTGCGGCCCGACGAGCGGCGATTGCGTCACCGCGTCGGCGATCTCGGGCAGGGCCTTGCGCAGCTCCGGGCGCGGATAGCCGAGCAAGGCGCCGAGCGCGCGCAAGACGATCATGTCTGCTGGTTTCACGGGGTTTCTCCGTCAATCGTCCAGCAGGCGCATGGGCGCCATTTTGCGGCGGCCCATCTTGCCGCCGAACAGGCTCGATTTGGGCTCGCCGGCGTCGCAGCCATTGCCGAACGAGAAGCCGCAATTGCCGCGCAGCGCGTAGGCGTTCTCCGCCTCTTCGCGGTGCGTCGTCGGGATGACGAAGCGGTCCTCGTAATTGGCGATGGAAAGATAACGATGCATCTCCTCCACCTGGGCGAGGCTGATCCCGGCCTGCTCCAGCACCGCCATGTTGTCGCCGGCGCCGAGCTGCCGGCCGCGGAAGAAGGCGCGCATCGCCAGCATGCGCTCGAGCGCCGATATGACCGGCGCTTCCGCGCCGGCGGTCAGCAAATTGGCGAGATATCGGATGGGGATGCGCAGCGAGCGCACATCCGGAAGGTCGCCCGCCGTGCCGACGCTGCCGGCGTTGGCGTGCGACTGGATCGGCGAAAGCGGCGGCACATACCACACCATCGGCAGGGTGCGGTATTCCGGATGCAGCGGGAAGGCGATCTTCCAGTCGACCGCCATCTTGTAGGCGGGCGAGCCTTTGGCCGCCTCGAGCCAGGCTTCGGGCACCCCGTCGGCGCGCGCCTGCGCCTGAACTTGCGGATCATGCGGATCGAGGAACAGCCGCAGCTGCGCCTCGTAAAGGTCCTGCGGGCTTTCGGTACTGGCAGCGGCCTCGATCCCGTCGGCGTCATAAAGCAGCACGCCGAGATAGCGGATCCGGCCCACGCAGGTCTCGGAGCAGACGGTCGGCTGGCCGGATTCGATGCGCGGGTAGCAGAAGATGCACTTTTCCGCCTTGCCGGTGGTCCAGTTGTAATAGATCTTCTTGTACGGACAGCCCGACACGCACATCCGCCAGCCGCGGCACTTGTCCTGGTCGATGAGGACGATGCCGTCCTCTTCGCGCTTGTAAATCGATCCGGACGGGCAGGAAGCGACGCAGCTCGGGTTGAGGCAGTGTTCGCAGAGGCGGGGCAGATACATCATGAAGGTGTTTTCGAACTGCCCGTAAATGTCCTTCTGCACCTCGTCGAAATTATAGTCCTGCGAGCGCTTGGCGAACTCGCCGCCGAGAATCTCCTCCCAATTCGGCCCCCATTCGATCTTGTCCATCGGCTGGCCGCTGACCAGCGAGAGCGGTCGCGCGACCGGCGTCGTGGGAAGTTCGGGCGCGGTGTGGAGGTATTCGTAGTCGAAGGTGAAGGGCTCGTAGTAATCATCGATCTCGGGCAGGTGCGGATTGGCGAAGATGTTGGCCAGGATCGCCCATTTGCCGCCCTGCTTCGGCACGATCTTGCCGTTGCGCTTCCTTTCCCAGCCGCCGCGCCAGCGCTTCTGATTCTCCCAGTCCTTGGGATAGCCGATGCCGGGCTTGGTTTCGACATTGTTGAACCACGCATATTCCATGCCCTGCCGCGAGGTCCATACGTTCTTGCAGGTGACCGAGCAGGTATGGCAGCCGATGCATTTGTCGAGATTGAGGACCATGGCGATCTGCGCGCGGATCTTCATGGCGTTCGCCCTCCCTTGGCCGCGGCTTCGGGCTGATTCATCCAGTCGACCTTGTTCATCTTCCGTACGATGACGAATTCATCGCGGTTCGAGCCGACGGTGCCGTAATAGTTGAAGCCGTAGGACAACTGGGCGTAGCCGCCGACCATGTGCGTGGGCTTCACCACCGCGCGCGTCACCGAATTATGGATGCCGCCGCGCAAGCCGGTGATCTCCGACCCCGGCACGTTCACGATTTTCTCTTGCGCGTGGTACATCAGGCACATGCCTTCATGCACGCGCTGGCTGACGACGGCGCGCGCCGTGATCGCGCCGTTGAGATTGTAAAGCTCGATCCAGTCGTTGTCTTCGATCCCGGCCTGTTTCGCGTCGGTCTCGGAAATCCAGACGATCGGTCCGCCGCGCGACAGCGTCAGCATCAGGAGATTGTCGGTATAGGTCGAATGGATGCCCCACTTCTGATGCGGCGTGATGAAGTTCAAGACGATTTCGCGCTCGCCGTTGCCGCGCTTGCCCAGCAGGGACTGAATCGTGCCGGTATCGATCGGCGGGCGATAGGAGGCGAGGCCTTCGCCGAAATCGCGCAGCCACTGGTGATCCTGATAGAATTGCTGGCGTCCGGTGATGGTGCGCCACGGGATCAGCTCATGAACGTTGGTGTAGCCCGCGGTGTAGCTCACCTCCTCGCTTTCGATGCCCGACCAGGTGGGGGACGAGATGATCTTGCGCGGCTGGGCCTGGACGTCGCGGAAGCGGATCTTTTCGTCGGCGCGGGATTCGGCGAGATGGCGGTGCGCGCGCCCGGTCGCGCGCGACAGCGCGTCCCAGGCCTTGACGGCGACATGGCCGTTGGTCTCGGGCGCGAGGTAGAGGATCACTTCTGCGGCGTCGATGTCGCTGTCGATTCGCGGCCGTCCCTTGGTCGGGCCTTCTTCGGTGACGGTATAGTTGAGCCGGGCGAGGCCTTTGACTTCGTCCTCGGTGTTCCAGCTGATGCCCTTGCCGCCGTTGCCGAGCTTGTCCATCAGCGGGCCCAGCGCGGTGAAGCGCCGATAGGTGTTGGGGTAATCGCGCTCGACCACGGTGATCTGCGGCGCGGTTTTCCCGGGAACGAGGTCGCACGCCCCTTTTTTCCAGTCGCGGACGTCGAAGGGCTGCGCCAGCTCCGCCGGAGTATCGTGAAGAAGCGGCGTCAGCACCACGTCCTGCTCGACGCCAAGGTGGCCCGGCGCCAGCTCCGCGAAGCGCCGGGCGAGCGATTTGTAGATCTCCCAATCGCTGCGCGATTCCCAAACCGGATCGACCGCCTCGGACAGCGGATGGATGAAGGGGTGCATGTCGGAGGTGTTGAGATCGTTCTTCTCGTACCAGGTGGCGGTCGGAAGCACGATGTCGGAGTAGAGGCAGCTCGTCGACATGCGGAAGTCGAGCGTGACGACAAGGTCGAGCTTGCCCTCGGGCGCGGGATCGCGCCAGGTCACCTCGGTCGGCTTTTGGCCGCCGCTCTCGCCGAGGTCCCTTCCCTGAAGCCCGTGCTTGGTGCCGAGGAAGTGGCGCAGGAAATATTCATGGCCCTTGCCCGACGAGCCGAAAAGGTTGGAACGCCAGATGAAGAGGTTGCGCGGGAAGTTCACGGGATTGTCGGGATCCTCGCAGGCCATCGTCAATCGTCCGGATTTCAGCCCGTCGACGATGTAGTCCTTGACCGCTTTGCCGGATTTGCGCGCCTCTTCGGCCAGCTTGAGGGGGTTGGTCGCGAGCTGCGGCGCCGAAGGAAGCCATCCCATGCGTTCGGCGCGGACATTGAAATCGATGAGGCTGCCGGGGTAGCGCGCGCGGTCGGCGAGCGGCGACAGGATCTGGTCGACGGCGAGCTTTTCGTAGCGCCACTGGTCGGAATGCGCATAGAAGAAGGACGTGCCGTTCATCTGACGCGGCGGGCGAGCCCAGTCCAAGGCGAAGGTCAGCGCCGTCCATCCCGTCTGTGGCCGGAGCTTCTCCTGGCCGACATAATGCGCCCATCCGCCACCGGAGACGCCGACCGTTCCGCACATCATCAGGAGATTGATGACGCTGCGGTAGTTCATGTCCTGGTGATACCAATGGTTCATCGCCGCGCCGATGATGACCATGGAGCGGCCATTGGTTTTTTCCGCGTTCTCGGCGAAGCCGCGCGCGAGCGCCACGACCTTGTCGGCGGCAACGCCGGTGATCGGCGCCTGCCATGCCGGCGTGAACGGAACATCCTCGTCGTATGATTTTGCGCCTTCGCCGCCGAGGCCGCGGTCGAGCCCGTAATGGGCGCACAGCAGGTCGAACACGGTTGCGACATGGGCTTCGCCTTCCACCGTCTCGATTCGCCTTGCCGGCACGTTGCGAACCAGGACGTCTTTGCCTTGATCGTTTCCCGCGAACCGCTCATGCGGCTGGTTGCCGAAATAGGGAAAGGCGACCGGCACCACCTCGTCGCGTCGCTCGACGAGCGTCAGGGCCAGCCGCGTCTCGCGCCCGACGACGCCGTCCTTGGCCTCGAGGTTCCATTTGCCGTCGCTGCCGCCTTCGGCGGGCCAGCGATAGCCGACCGAACCCTGAGGCGAGACGATCTCGCCCGAAATCTCGTCGATCGCCAGCGTCTTCCACTCGGGATGCGCGAGCTTGGCGAGCGGCTTCACGTCGCTCGCACGAAGAAAGCGGTCGGGCACGAAGCGCCCGCCCTGGCGCGTCAGCCGCACCAGCATCGGCATGTCGGTGTAGCGGCGGCAATAATCCTGGAAATAGGGGACCTGCCGGTCGAGAAAGAATTCGCGCAGGACCACATGGCCCATGGCCATGGCGAGCGCGGCGTCGGTTCCTTGCTTGGGATGGAGCCAGAGATCAGACAGTTTCGCGACTTCGGAATAATCCGGCGTGATCGCGACGATCTTGGTGCCGTTATAGCGCGCCTCGACGAAGAAATGCGCGTCGGGCGTGCGCGTCTGCGGCACATTCGAGCCCCAGGCGATGATGTAGCCGGAATTGTACCAGTCGGCGGATTCCGGCACGTCGGTCTGCTCGCCCCAGGTCTGGGGGCTCGAGGGCGGAAGATCGCAATACCAGTCGTAAAAGGACAGCAGGACGCCGCCGATCAGGCTCAGGTAACGCGCGCCGGAGGCGTAGGAGACCATCGACATCGCCGGAATCGGCGAGAATCCGATTACGCGATCCGGCCCGTAGGTCTTGATGGTGTAGATATTGGCGGCGGCGATGATCTCCGTCACCTCGTCCCAGCTCGAGCGGACGAACCCGCCATGCCCGCGGACGCTTTTGTAGCCGCGGGCCCGGTCGGAGCTTTCGACGATCGAGGCCCAGGCGGCGACGGGATCCAGGTCCCGGCGCGCCGCGCGCCACAATCGGATCAGCGGTCCGCGCACCATCGGATATTTCAGGCGGCTGGCGCTGTAGAGGTACCAGCTGTAGGAGGCGCCGCGCGAGCAGCCGCGCGGCTCGTGATTCGGCATGTTGGGGCGCGTGCGCGGATAGTCCGTCTGCTGGGTCTCCCAGGTGACGACGCCGCCTTTGACGTAGATCTTCCAACTGCACGAACCCGTGCAGTTCACGCCGTGCGTCGAGCGGACGATCTTGTCGTGCTGCCAGCGCTGGCGATAGCCTTCCTCCCATTCGCGGTTCTCGTTGCGATTTTCGCCATGACCGTCGGAGAACGGCTCGCGTGTGCGGGTGAGATAGGTCAGCCGGTCGAGAAAGTGGCTCATTGTCCTTCCCTTGTATCTGCGGAGGCGCTCCGGCCAAGCCGGCAAGAGCGCGCTGCGCGCGTTTTTATCCTGACCGACGCCGCCATCGGCCCGCTCAGGCCGCGCCGCGAGAATCTCGCTGCCGGTCGATGCGTCGGAAATTCCAGGAGACGCCGATCGCGATCACGGCGAGCACGACATAGGCGAAGAAGCCCCCGGCGTAGCCTCGCTGGCCGAGCGCATCCACGGTCGCGCCGAGAAAGGGCGGAATGATGAAGCCGCCGAGCGCGCCAAGGCCGCCGACCAGGCCCGACGCTCCGCCTACGGCCGCCGGCACGTACTTTGGAACCATCTTGAATACGGCCGCGTTCCCGAGACCCATTCCCACGGCAATCGCCAGCTCGGCCGCGAAATCCTGGTAGAAATTCACCAAGAAGGTCAGGACGAGCGCGCCGAGAAGCACCAAAAAAAAGGCCAGGATCGCAGTCCGCTCGCCGCCGATCTTCTCGGACATCATGCCCCCGAAGACGCGAACGATCGCGGCCAGAAGCGAGAAACCAAGCCCGCCGATCACGCCCGCCGCGCGGAAATCCATCTGGTGAAGATTGATCCAATAGGTCGGGAACCAGGCGGTGAGCGCGAGGAAGCCGCCGAAGGAGACGAAATAGAGTATGACGAGGCCCCAGGTCCTCGTATCCTCCGCGGCGATGATGATGGCCTGCCACACCGTGCCGGTGGGAAACAGCTCCTCGCCATGCTCCCGCGCGATCTTGCGGCTCTGTTCGACGTCGAGGCCATGCTGGCGCAATTGAAAGAAATAAGCATCGCGCGCATAGATCAGGTAGATCGCCGCGCCCACCGTCAAGAAGATCAGCCAGGCCAAATAGGAGCCGGTGAGTCCCCAGGCCGCTATGGCGTAGGGCAGAATCAGGGTGAAGAGGCCGGGCGCCAGATTGCCGATGCCGCCAAAGGTGCCAAGCGCCGTGCCCTGGCGGGATTGCGGAAACCAGTAGGAAACCTGCGGTATGCCGACGGAAAACGATGCGACGCCGCAGCCGCTGAGGAAACCGAACATCATGACGATGGGGTAGGCGGAAACCGTCAGGCTTTTGACGGTGTAGAGAATGAAGACCAGGCCCCACATGCCGACCATCGACAGACCGAAGAGCGTCAGCATGGGCAGGCGGCCGCCGACGCGGTCGACCCAGGCGCCGAACGGAATGCGCAGCAGCGAGCCGGTCAGCTGCGGGGCCGCGACCAGCAGGCCGACGGCCAGGCCGCCGAGTTGCATCTGCTGCTGGAAATATTTGGCGGCGGGGCCGTAAAGCGCGACCGCGGCGAAGCCGACGAAGAAGCCCCAGGTTCCCATCGCGAGACCGAGGCTTGGAGTTCCTTTCAGCTGGTAGAAACCTGCAGATCCCGCGACGCCGGCAGTGGCAGCCTTGTTCATGGGCATTGCTCCTTATCCCGCTCGTAAGGACGAGCGTCGTTGCGGGCGCTCCCGCGCAATGGCGGCGACTTTATGCGGACCGGTTTCCGACGAATTGATCCAGCGCAATTCCCTCGAGGTTTTTTGTTGGACGCGGAAATTATGCAACCATTTGGAATGTTTGTTCAAGGTCTCTCGCTTCAGCCCCCCAAGTGAACGCAACGACGGTCACCGGCCGGTTTGCCGCCATGACCGGATCGGCGCTCTTGCGATGAAGCGAGCAGCGGGTAATCCGTCCCCGGACGGCAATCGGGCCCGACTCATGCGATGGAATGCAGGCGATGCGCCGGGATCAAAGAGGCGTGATGCCCGATTCGCGAGACCGGCCAAGCGTAGCATCGGCGCCTGTCACGGGCGGTCCGCAACCTCGTTGGCGAGGCCGATGTTGGCTTCGTGCGATTGCAGCATCTCGGTGAGGTCGGCGTGCAGCCGGCCATCGCGCACGCGCGGCAGCATCTCGCGCAGCTTTCGCACGACCCAGCCCTGGCCGCGATTGAGGAAGAGAATGCGCTCGCCGAGATCCGCGATCGCCATCGCCTTGCCGTGGAAGGCGCCGACTTTCGACGAGGGCTTATTGCCGAGCGCGCTGACGTGCCGCAGGAGCATCGCGCACCAGCGCGCCTCGTCCCGCTCAATGGCTTTCAGGAGCTCGGCGATCGGACCGGAGGTCGCCGCGCGCGCGCTTTCGAGCGCGACCAGCGCCCCGGCACGTTCCGCCTCGAGCAACTCGTTGAGGAACCCGACCAGCTCATCCTTGCCGGCGTAGCCCATATAGGTGTCGGGCGCTTCGTGCATCGAGCAGGCCGGCGAGCTTGCTTCCGCGGCGGGGTCGTCATCCGGTCGGGCTGTCATGGTGCCGCGTCCTCCAGCGTCAGCGACCAGCTTCGGGCGCGATAGCGGAAGGTCAGCCGCGTGCGCCCCGCATCGTCGCCTTCGCCCCGTTCCACCACACCGTAGACGATGCCGCGCTTCATCTCCCGCCAGAAAGCGTGGGGCGAGAGGCCGAGATTTCGGGCGACCAGTTCGGC
>JASHTP010000089.1 GCA_030040495.1 Alphaproteobacteria bacterium | reverse complement strand
GAGCATTGCCCGCGCCGCCTGCCCGGCAGCTATTTCGGCCTGAGCCCGGCGGGCGGGCTCGGCTGGGGCTTGGGCGCGGCACTCGGCGCCAAGCTCGCCGCGCCCGAGCGGCTGGTGGTCGCGAGCCTCGGCGACGGCGCCTATGTCTTCGCCAATCCCACCGCCTGCCATTGGGTCGCGGCGGTCGACGAGCTGCCGATCCTGGTCGTCCTCTTCAACAACGGGCTTTACGGCGCGGTGCGCAACGCCACGCTCGACCTCTACAAGAGCGGCGTCGCCGCGCGCGACGGCGCCCGCCTCCTCGCCGATCTCGGGCCGAGCCCGGCCTATGAGACGCTGGTCGAGGCGAGCGGCGGCTGGGGCGTCCGCGTGGAGAAGCCGCAGGAGCTGCGGCCGGCGCTCGAGCGCGCGGTCGCGGTGGTGACGCGCGAGAAGCGCCAGGCGCTGGTCAACGTCGTCTGCCGCTATTAGAGGGAGCTCCGATGATCACCGTCCACCATCTCAACAATTCGCGCTCGCAGCGCGTGCTCTGGCTGCTCGAGGAGCTGGAGCTGCCCTACGAGGTGAAGCGCTACGAGCGCGACCCCGCGACCATGCGCGCGCCGGCCGCGCTGCGCGCCGTGCACCCGCTGGGGAAATCGCCGGTGATCACCGACGGCGGCGACACTCTCGCCGAGTCCGGCGCCATCGTCGAGTATCTCGTCGAGCGCTACGGCGCGGGCCGGCTCGTGCCGCCTCCGGGCACGAAGGAGCGGCTGCGCTATACCTACTGGCTCCATTACGCCGAAGGCTCGGCGATGACGCCGCTGCTGATGAAGCTCGTCTTCTCGCGGATCAAGAGCAGCCGGATGCCGTTCTTCGCCCGGCCGATCGCGCGCGGCATCGCCGACCGCGTGCTCGCCCAGCTGGTCGACCCGCAGATCGCGCTCCATCTCGATTACATGGAAAGCGAGCTCGGCAAAAGCGCCTGGTTCGCCGGCGCCGAGTTTTCCGCCGCCGACATCCAGATGAGCTTTCCGCTCGAAGCCGCGGCGGCGCGCGGCGGCCTCGACGAGCGCCGGCCGAAGCTCGCGGACTTCCTGCGCCGCATCCATGCCCGCCCCGCCTATCAGCGCGCGCTGGAAAAAGGCGGGCCTTACGGGCTGCTGCGCTAGGGCCGCAAGGGCGGCGCACGCCGGTGCAGCCGCGCTTACTCCGCCCGTCCGTCGGGGCCCACCCGCGGGAACTCGAAGATCTCCTGATTGACCAGGGCGCCGCCGACGCGCGCGACCTTGCGGATATAGACGCTTTCGACGAGGTCGCGCGTCTCGGGGTCGATGGCGATCGGGCCGCGCGCGCTCAGGAAGCCGATTTTCTTGAACTCGGCCATCGCTCTGTCCGGATCGATCCTGCCGTCGAGATTCTCGATCACCTCGGCGATGGCATGCATCCCGTCATAGCCCGCCACCGCCATGAAGTTGGGCTCCGGCTTCGGCCCGAAGGCAGCCGCCCAGTCGGCGAGGAACTTCTTGTTCTCGGTGCTCAGATGCGCGACGGAGTAGTTCTGCGCGCTGATCACGCCCAAGGCCTGGTCGCCGAGCGTGTCGATCACCGTCTCGTCGATGATCTCGGTGCCGCCGAGGAGCTTCACCCCCTGCCGGACGAGACCGAGCGCGACGAAGGATTTCATGAAGGCGATCGGCTGCTCGCCGGAGGGGACGAAGAGGAAGACGCCTTGCGGCGCCACATCCTTGATGTGCTGGACATAGGCGGCGAATTCGAGGGTGTTGATCGGGATGTGCACGCTGCCGACGATGGTGCCGCCGCCGGCGGTGAAGGATTTGGCGAAGGCGGCTTCCGCTTCGTAGCCGGGCGCGTAGTCCGCCACCGCGACATAGACCCGCTTGATGCCGTTCTTCGCCGCCCAGTCGCCGAGCGGCGAGACGATCTGCGAGAGAGTGAAGGAGAAGCGGACGATATAGGGCGACTTGCTGGTGATCACCGAGGTCGCGGCGTTCATGATCACCATCGGCGTCTTCGCCTCGGTGGCGAGCGGGGCGACGGCGAGCGCCTCCGGCGTGAGGCCGAAGCCGGCGAGGAAATCGACCTTGTCGCGGGTGATGAGCTCCTGCGCCAGACGCTTCGCCAGGTCGGGCTTCGCCCCCTCGCTGTCCCGCCGCACGAGCTCGATCTTCCGGCCGGCGACGACGTCGCCATGCTGCTTCAAATAGAGCGCCATGCCGTTGCCGATCTGCCGGCCGAAATCGGCGAACGGCCCCGAGAAGGGCAGCAGCACGCCGATCTTGACGGGCTCGGCCGCGCGGGCCGGCGGAATTGCGAACGCGACAAGCAGAAGAGAAAGCTTGACCACGGAGGCACAGAGGACACGGAGACGGGTTATTCGGCGCGCGGCGCGCGCCTTTCTTTTCTCCTCCGTGTCCTCCGTGTCTCCGTGGTTCATCTTCTTTCTCCAGGGTCAGAGCGGAATCGCCAGCAGCGTGTCGATGCGCCGGCTGTCGCAGATCACGAGCTTCTCGAGGAAGAGCGGCTGCGGCCCGCGGAAGCTCACGCGGTCGAGATAGCGCCCGGAGCTGAAGAGCATGCTGGCGCCGTCGTGCATGATGCGCACCACCAGATAGTTCGACTGCGCCGCGACGATGCCGTCGCTTTCGCCGAGGATCAGGGTCGAGGAGACGAGATGGCGGTAGCGCTGCGCCTCGTAGAGGTTCGCCTGGCGCAGCGCCGAGACGCGGTCGCGGAGCATGGCGCGGCTGTCGGCGAAGAACAGGCCGATCGGCAGCTTCTGCTCGTAATTCTCCGCCGAGATGATCTGGTAGCGGCAATCCTCGGTGAAATAATCCGGCCATTCCTCGAGCCGGTCCCCGTCGAGGCTGGCGACGTAGCGCGCGAGCAGCCGCTCGAGCGCAAGCTGGGTCGCGATGTCGGCCGGCATCAGATGCCCATGAGCCGGCGATAGACCTGCCAGAAGCCGCGCACCGCCGTCTCGGTGGCGCGCGTGTCCTGCGAGCCGACCTCGCCGCCGCCCATCTGCACGATCGAGGAATCCTCCTCGGCGCCGGGCAGCGCGCGCTGGATGAAGCCGCCGACGGCGCCGTCCTCCATCGAGATGTAGCCGCCGGGCCCGACCAGGTTCGCCTGCTTCTGCCGGCGCCGCAGCATCGCCTCGTCATCGTCCTCGTAGCCAAGATAGGTCCACAGCAGCTCGGTCTCGCCGACGCCGCGCGGCAGGATCTGGCGCACGGCGAGGCTGTTCTGGATCTGCTGGACGACGAAGGCGGGAAAGACGGTGAGGATCTGCAGCGTGATGCCGTCGCCGAACTCGTCGACGCCCTCGAGCATCGAAGGGTCGGCGAGGCGATAATCCTCGCGCTTGGCGCGCAGCTGCGCGGCGTCGTAGTCGGCGCTCGGCCGGTCGGTAGCGCGCATCGAATAGCTGACGTGGTGGCCGCCGCTCTCGTCGACGATGATGCCGCCCTGCTGCGACAGCCGGTTCATGCGGAAGGTGGTGAAGAACGCGTGCAGCAGGCTCGCGTGATAGGAATCCTTGTTGTTCTCGACATAGACCTTCCAGTTGTTCGGCAGGATCTGGCTGCTGTAGCCGAGCACCTTGACGGGCTTGCGCATGACGCGGCGGATGCGCGCCGCGATCTCGGGGCCGAGATAGCGCTCGACCGGCGGCGTCTCCTCGGCGAAGCTGCCGAAGACGATGCCGGCGAAGCTCTCGACCTTGAGCCGCCGCAGATTGTGCTCCGCGCGCTTGAATTCCGGCGGCATGCCGCCCTTGCGGGCGACGCCGCGCTCGAAGGTGACGCCGGTGAGGGTGCCGTGGAGATCGTAGGTCCAGTTGTGATAGACGCAGCTGAGCTCGCGGGAATGGCCGCTGCGCTTCAGGCAGACGAGGGCGCCGCGATGGGCGCAGCGATTCTCGAAGGCGGCGAGGCCGCCCTCGAGATCGCGGGCGACGACCACCGGGACGTCGCCGACGAAGCTCGCGCGCCAGTCGCCGGGATCGGGCAGCTCCGCCTCGAGGCAGAGGAAATTCCAGACCGGTCCCATGAAGATCCGCGCCCGCTCTTCTTCATAGACGTCGGCGCGGCTATAGACGGGATAGGGAACCCGGATCAGCCCCTCGCGCGGCCAGGCGAGGTCCAAGGCATTGCGCATGGCGTTTCGCTCCCCTTTCCGCCCATCATCCGCCAGGGCCGGCAAAGCTGCAAATCGATCTTGCGTCCTTCGCCCGCCGCCTTGATCCGGCCGCGAAATGGTTGCCTGGGTTGTCCGAAGGACGCAACTCCGTTGATCCCGCGGGCCCGCGCTGAGGGGTCTCGTGCTAGCATCGCTCATCGCGCTCTTTGACATCGTGAAACGACGGAAAAAACGCCGCCGCCCTACCCCAGTGAGGCGGCGCGAAAAAAATTCACTGAAGTACCCCACTGGCGTAGGCCCCTCCCGGCGCTCGCCGGGCGAAATCCGTATGCCAGTGGGGTACCGGGATCCCCGCCGGTGTTTCCCGTGAAACATCGTGCGCGGCGGGACTCCGCCTCCAGCGCATTTCCGCTGCGGCGGCGCAGGTGCCGGCTCAGATCCGATAGACCCGCCGGGCATTGTCGAAGAAGAGCTTGCGCCGCTCTTCGGGCGGCCGGTCGGCGGTGATCGCCTTGAAGCCGGAGAAGATGGCGTCGAAGGAGCCGACGAGGCTGTCGACCGGGTAGTTGCTGGCGAAGAGGCAGCGCTCGGCGCCGAAAACGGCGATCGCCTCGCGCAGGATCGGCGCGTTGGCGGCGCGGCTCCAGCGCTCGCCCTTGACGCCGAGGCCGGAAAGCTTGAGCGCGATGTTGGGCTCGCCGGCGGCTTCCGCCATTGCTGCGCGCCAGGCGGCGATGCCTTCCTCGCTGCGGTCGGCGGGCAGGCCGGCATGGTTGATGACGATCTGCGTCCGCGGGAAATCGCGGGCGAGCTCCCCTCCCTACTCTCCCACTCCAGAGGGAGGGGCGTCCGGGCACGCGATTGGTGCTAGTTTCCGTCGCGGAAGGAGCGCTCGCCATCGCCCGGGACGACCTTGCCCCTTACGCGGCGAAGCGCCGGGCCGCGCCCGGCCGGTTCGGCCGCTGGCTGCTGCGCGGCTTCCTCGCGCTGTTGCTGCTGCCGGTGCCGCTGATCCTGCTCGATCGCTTCGTGCCGCCGCCGGTGACGCCGCTGATGCTGATCCGCGCCGCCGAGGGCGAGCCGATCCATCGCGAGTGGGTGCCTTATGCGCGCATCGCGCCGGCACTGCCGCGCGCGGTGATCGCCTCGGAGGATGAGCGCTTCTGCTGGCATCACGGCTTCGACTGGGTCGAGATCGACAAGGCCTACGACGCCTGGCGCGCCGGCGACCGGCTGCGCGGCGCCAGCACCATCAGCCAGCAGCTGGCGCGGAACCTGTTCCTGTGGCCCGGCGGCGGCTATCCGCGCAAGGCGGCCGAAGCCTATGTCACCCTTCTGCTCGAGGCGCTGCTGAGCAAGCAGCGCATCCTCGAGCTTTATCTCAATGTCGTCGAATGGGGCGACGGGGTCTACGGCGCCGAAGCGGCGGCGCGCGCGCATTTCGGCCGCTCCGCGCTGCTTCTCAGCGAGCGGCAGGCGGCGCTGCTGGCCGCGGTGCTGCCGGCGCCGCGCGACTGGCGGCCGGAGCGCCCGACCCGCTTCCTCGACGAGCGCGCCGATACCATCCTGGCGCGCATGCCGGAGGTCGCCGTGCCGGGCCGCGTCGGTTGCCGTTAGAGAATCTCGAAGACCTCGTAGATCGGGCCTTCGGGCAGGCGGTTGCCGGTGCCCACCGCGACGACGCGGTTGAGCCAGCCATAGGTCTCGGACGCGGTCTCGAAGAACGGCGCGATGCGGAAGTAATAGTCGGCGGCATCGACCCTCTCGCCGCGGTTGAGCCGGTCGATCACCGCGGCGGGGCCGTGGCGATAGCCGCGATAGGTCATGCCGATGACGGCGCCGTCGTCGGTCTTGAGCGTGAGGCGCACATCGAGCTGCAGCACGCCGTCGCCGCGCAGCAGCAGCCAGTCCGAGCCGCCCTTCAGCACCGTGCCCTTGAGCTTGGCGCCTTCGAAGCGGCCGCCGGCGACCACGCCGACGCGGCGATCGCCCGCCGGCGTCTTGCCGAGCGCCTGCATCTCGCCGACGGCGAGCGAAAGGGTGAAGAGATGCGCGGTGCGGATTTCCGCCATGACGATCCTCCCTGGAGCCCGATCTTGCCGGCGATGATGGCACTTCCGCCGACCCGGCGATAGGTCGGGCGCTGCGCCGACGACACGAGGGACGGGTTCGGCGTCGCCGAAGCACGATCCTTTCTTGTGCCGCGCGCCCCCTTTGCGCCGAGCCCGATCTTGGGCATGATCTCCGAGGCGCAGGACAGCCGGGGAGGATGCGATGAGCCGGGTTTCCGTGGTGGAGATGAAGCCGATTCGCGACCGCGTCAGCGAGGCGGAATGGCAGATGCGCGTCGATCTCGCCGCCTGCTATCGGCTGGTGGCGCGCTACGGCATGACCGACCTCATCTACAACCACATCACCGCGCGGGTGCCGGGCGAGGACGGCCACATCCTGATCAATCCCTACGGCTATCTCTATACCGAGATCACCGCCTCGAGCCTCTACAAGATCGATCTCGACGGCAACGTCGTGCTGAAGCCCGACACGCATTACGGCATCAACCATGCCGGCTACGTCATCCACAGCGCGGTCCACGGCGCGCGCCACGACGTCACCTGCGTCATCCACACCCACAGCCGCGCCGGCATGGCGGTCTCGGCGATGAAGTGCGGTCTGCTGCCGCTGACTCAGACGGCGATGCGCTTCCATGGCAAGGTCAGCTATCACCCTTACGAGGGCCCGGCGCTCGATCTCGCGGAGCGCGCGCGCCTGGTGCGCGACCTCGGCGACAACGACGTGATGATGCTCAGGAACCACGGCATCCTCGCCTGCGGCCGCACCGTCGCCGAGGCCTTCAACCTGCTTTACTGGCTGGAGATGGCGTGCAAGGCGCAGGTCGATTGCATGGCCGCCAACACCGAGCTCGAGCTGCCGAACGAAGACGTCGCGGCGAAGACCGCGCATCTCTTCGCCCCCGGCACGCGGCGCGTCTATGGCGAGATGGAATGGGAGGCGATGCTGCGCCAGCTCGACCGCGAGGACCCGTCCTATCGGACGTGACGGGCGGCCGGTAACCTTTCGTCAACCTTTCTCTCCTTGACATCGGGCCGCGGAAGGCGCATCTACCGCCCAGCAGATTTCTCGCGACTGCGCGACGCGCGCACGGCCTTCGGGCCCTGAACGCCCCTCCCGAGATCAATCGAACGTCAACCTAGCCTCCCGGTCGCGCGGATGAGGCCCCTTCCAGGGTGAAGTGGCGACCGCTCCGCACGGCGTCTTCGACGCTGCGCTTCAAGGCGAGTGTCCGCGGCTTTTGATCCCGACATAACCAGGAGCCGACTCCGCGCCCGGACGGGCGACGGCGGCCCATACGAAAGAACCCAATACAGTGACTTCCAGCTTTTCCCAACTCGCTCTCATCGAGCCGCTCCAGCGCGCCCTCAAGGCGGAGAACTACACGGCGCCGACGCCGATCCAGGCGCAGGCGATCCCGCATCTCCTGGCCGGGCGCGACGTGCTCGGCGTGGCGCAGACCGGCACCGGCAAGACGGCGGCCTTCGCGCTGCCGATCCTGCAGCGCCTCGCCGAGAAGCGCATCGCGCCCCAGCCGCGCTCGACGCGCACCCTGGTGCTGACGCCGACGCGCGAGCTCGCGCTCCAGATCGACGAGAGCTTCCGCACCTATGGCCGGCACCTTCACCTGCGCCAGGCGGTCATCTTCGGCGGCGTCGGCCAGCAGCCGCAGGTCGCGGCGATGGCGCGCGGCGTCGACATCCTCGTCGCCACGCCGGGCCGGCTCCTCGACCTGATGAATCAGCGCCATGTGCGCTTCGACGGGCTCCAGGTGCTAGTGCTCGACGAGGCCGACCGCATGCTCGACATGGGCTTCATCCGCGACGTCCGGCGCATCGTTTCGACGCTGCCCAAGGAGCGGCAGACCCTGCTCTTCTCCGCGACCATGCCGGCGGACATCGCCGAGCTCGCGACGAGCGTGCTGCGCTCGCCGGTCAGGGTGGAAGTGACGCCGGTCGCCTCCACCGTCGAGCGCATCGATCAGCGCGTGCTCTTCGTCGAGGGCGGCAGCAAGCGCGCGCTGCTGGCCGAGGTGCTGCGCGATCCCGACATCGCCCGCGCGCTGGTCTTCGCCCGCACCAAGCACGGCGCCGACCGCATCGCCAAGGAGCTCGAGCGCAGCAAGGTCGAGGCTGCGGCGATCCACGGCAACAAGTCGCAATCGGCGCGGCAGCGCGCGCTCGAGAGCTTCCGCGCCGGCCGAGTGCGCGTCCTCGTCGCCACCGACATCGCGGCGCGCGGCATCGACATCGACGGCATCACCCACGTCATCAATTTCGACCTGCCGAACGTGCCGGAGAGCTACGTCCACCGCATCGGCCGCACCGCGCGTGCCGGATCCTCGGGCGTGGCGCTCAGCTTTTGCAGCGCCGAGGAGCGCGATCTTCTGCGCGACATCGAGAGGCTGACGCGGCGCAAGCTCGCGGTCGTCGACGACCATCCCTTCGCTCGGAGCGCGCCGCGCGCCCCGGCGGCGCCGCAGCCGCAGGCCGCGGCGGGGCCGCAGCCGCAGGG
>JASHTP010000088.1 GCA_030040495.1 Alphaproteobacteria bacterium | reverse complement strand
GGCGCGCAGGAAGAGCGCGAGCTTCTCGGCGTCGATGCGGCCGCTCAGCGCCGGCAGATCCTGCGCCTCGCGGCTCAGCACGTGCGTCACCGAGAGCCGGTCGAGGAAGCGATCCTTCAGCTCCTCCAGCGCCTCGCGGAACATGATGCTCTGCGTGCTCCGGTTGCCGTAGAGCAGGAAGAACCGGCTCTTGGGCTCGCGCTTCAGCACCGTCCTGATGATCGACAGCAGCGGCGTGATGCCGGAGCCGGCGGCGATGCCGAGATAGAGGCGGCGGGCGGCGGGATCGAGCGGCGCAGTGAAATGCCCGGTGGGCGTCATCACCTCGAGCGCGTCGCCGGGCCTCAAGCGCTCGTTGGCGAAGCACGAGAAGGCGCCGCCTTCCTGCTTCTTGACCGCGATGCGCAGCTCGCCATCGTCGAGGCCGGAGCAGATCGAATAGGAGCGCCGCACCTCATCGCCGTCGAGCGGCAGCTTCACGGTCACATGCTGGCCGGGGACGAAGCGATAAGCCTCGGCGAGCGACGGCGGCACGGCGAAGACGATCGACACCGAATCCGGCGTCTCGCGCCGGATCTCGGCGACCTTCAAGATGTGGAATTGCGGCGTCATGGCGCGGCCGCGCCGCCCGCTAATGACATTTGAAATAGTCGAACGGCTCGGCGCAGGCGCGGCAGCGATAGAGCGCCTTGCACGCGGTCGAGCCGAATTCGGCGAGCCGCTCGGTCTGGGCCGAGCCGCAGCGCGGGCAGCGCACGGCGTCGCTGCCGAAGAGCGCGCGGCGCGCGGCGCTGCCGGCGGGCGGCGCGATGCCGTACTCGGCGAGCTTGCGCCGTCCCTCGGCCGAGAGCCAATCCGTCGTCCAGGCGGGGGAGAGCACGGTGGCGATGCGGAGCTTCTCGATCCCCGCGGCGCGCAGGGCGGCGGCGAGGTCCTGCTCGATGACGCGCATCGCCGGGCAGCCGGAATAGGTGGGCGTGATGTCGATCTCGACGATGTCGCCGGCGACGCGGACGTCGCGCAGCACGCCGAGATCGCCGATGGTGAGCACCGGGATCTCGGGATCCGAGACGCGCGCCGCCGCGGCAAGCGCGCGCTCGCGCAGGCCCGCGCCGCTCACCAGCTCGCTCCGGGATAGGACCGCTGCAGGAACTGCATGGTCGCCAGCAGATGGCCGAGATGCTCGGAATGCCGGCCGCGCCGCCCGCCGCTCTGCATCCAGGAGGAAGCGGGCGGCCGGAGCGTCGCTTCGGCGAGCAGGTCCGCCACATTCTTCTCCCATTCCGGCCTGAGCGCCGCCGGATCGACGGCGATGCCGGCGGCGACGAGCGCGTCCTCGACCGCGTCGCGCTCGAAGAGCTCGCCCGCATAGGGCCAGAGCTCGTCGAGCGCCGCTTGCGCGCGGCGATGGCTCTCCTCGGTGCCGTCGCCGAGACGGATCAGCCATTCGCCGGCGTGGCGGAGATGATAGGCGGCCTCTTTCTCCGCCTTGGCGGCGATCGCCGCCAGCGTCGCGTCGGGCGATCGGGCGAGCGCGCGCCAGAACGGCTGGGCGAAGGCGGAATAGAGGACTTGCCGCACGATCGTCTGGGCGAAATCGCCGTTGGGCTGCTCGACCAGCAGCAGATTGCGGAACTGGCCGGCGTCGCGGCGATAGGCGAGCGCATCCTCGTCGTGCCCCTTGCCCTCGACCTCGCCGGCATAGCTATAGAGCGCGCGCGCCTCGCCGATGAGGTCGAGCGCGATGTTGCCGAGCGCCAGCTCCTCCTCGAGAACGGGCGCATGGCCGATCCATTCCGAGAGCCGGTGGCCGAGGATCAGCGCCGTGTCGGCGAGCCTGAGCGCGTAGTCGACGAGCGGCGCCGCCGCCGCCGTCTCACATGTTCCCGACATCGTCGGGCACTTTGTAGAAGGTCGGATGGCGGTAGATCTTCGACCCGGTCGGCTCGAACATCATGTCCTTCTCGGCGGGGTCGGAGGCGGTGATGGCGCCGGACGGCACCACCCAGATCGACAGTCCCTCGCCGCGCCGCGTATAGACGTCGCGCGCCGCCTGCAGCGCCATCGCCGCGTCGGCGGCATGGACGCTGCCGACATGCCGGTGCGCGAGCCCGTTGCGCGCGCGGATGAACACCTCCCAGAGCGGCATCGATTTCTCGCTCATTCCGCCGCCTCCGCCCGCGCGCGCCGCTTCTCGCCGAAGGCGATCGCCGCCTCGCGCACCCAGGCCCCGCGCTCCTGCGCCGCACGCCGCTGCGCCAGGCGCTGGCGGTTGCAGGGGCCGTTGCCGGCGAGCACGTTGCGGAACTCCTGCCAGTCGATGGCGCCGAAGAGCCAATGGCCGGAGCCGGCATCGAAGCGCAGCTCGGGATCGGGGAAGGCGAGGCCGAGGAAATGCCCTTGCGGCACCGTGGCGTCGACGAATTTCTGGCGCAGCTCGTCATTGCTGAAGCGCTTGATCTTCCAGCGCAGCGACAGGTCGGAATGCTGCGACTGCGCGTCGGGCGGGCCGAACATCATCAGGCTCGGCCACCACCAGCGGTCGAGCGCGTCCTGCGCCATCGCCTTCTGCTCGTCCGTGCCGCGGCACAAGGTCAGCATGATCTCGAAGCCCTGGCGCTGGTGGAAGCTCTCCTCCTTGCAGATGCGGATCATGGCGCGGGCATAGGGCCCGTAGGAGCAGCGGCAGAGCGGGATCTGGTTCATGATCGCGGCGCCGTCGACGAGCCAGCCGATGGCGCCGATATCGGCCCAGCTCAAGGTCGGGTAGTTGAAGATCGAGGAATACTTGGCCTTGCCCTCGAGCAGCTGCTCGACCATCGCCTCGCGCGAGATGCCGAGCGTCTCGGCGGCGGCGTAGAGGTAAAGCCCGTGGCCGCCCTCGTCCTGCACCTTGGCGATGAGCGCCGCCTTGCGCCTGAGGCTCGGCGCGCGGGTCAGCCAGTTGCCCTCGGGCAGCATGCCGACGACCTCGGAATGGGCGTGCTGCGAGATCATGCGGATGAGCGTGCGCCGATAGGCCTCGGGCATCCAGTCGTTGGGCTCGATCTTCTCCTCGGCGTCGATCC
>JASHTP010000087.1 GCA_030040495.1 Alphaproteobacteria bacterium | reverse complement strand
CTCGGCATCTGCGGCGAGCATGGCGGCGATCCCGCCTCGGTCCGCTTCTGCCAGGAGGTCGGGCTCGACTACGTCTCATGCTCGCCCTACCGCGTGCCGATCGCGCGGCTCGCGGCGGCGCAGGCGGCGCTGTCGCGCCAGCCGATCGAGACCACGGCTTGACGCTCGCCCTCTCGTCCCTGGCGGCGGGAGGGAAACCGGCGCTCGCCGCCGCTCTGGCGCGGCTCGAGCGCGCGCCGGAGGAAGAGGCGACGCTGGCGCTGCTCGACGAAGCCTACCGGGCGCCGCGGGCGCAGGTGGTGGGCGTCACCGGCCCGCCCGGCGTGGGCAAATCGACGCTCACCGGCGCGCTCATCGCGGCCTGGCGCGGCGAGAAACGCAGCGTCGGCGTCATCGCCGTCGATCCCTCGTCGCGCGCCTCGGGCGGCGCGCTGCTCGGCGACCGGACGCGGCTCAGGACCGACCCCGAGGATGCCGGCATCTTCGTCCGGTCGATGGCGGCGCGCGACAAGCTCGGCGGCCTCGCCGCGCTCACCGTCTCCGCCATGGTGCTGATGCGCGCGCTCTTCGACCGGGTGGTGATCGAGACGGTGGGGGTGGGCCAATCCGAGACGGACGTCGCCGGCGCCGCCGATACGGTGGTGCTCTGCGTCCAGCCGGGCTCGGGCGACAGTCTGCAGTTCATGAAGGCGGGGATCGTCGAGATCCCGCACGTCGTCGTCGTCACCAAGAGCGATCTCGGCGATGCCGCCGAGCGCGCGCGCGCCGACGCGACCTCGGTGCTGGGCTTGGCCGGGCATCCGGCCAGCGGCTGGGAGGTGCCGGTGCTGGGCGTCTCGGCGCTTCGGCACGAGGGGATCGACACACTCGTCGCGGCGATCGAGCGGCACCGGCAATGGCTCGGCCCGCTGCTTGCCGAGGCGCGCGCGACGCAGGCCCGGCACTGGCTGGTCGAGGGCTTGCGCGAGAGCTGGGGCCGCGAAGGGCTCAGGCGCGTCGGCGAGCCGGCGCTGGCCCCCGGCGAATCGCCGTTCCGCGCGCTGGCGCGGCTTGGACGGACGCTCGGCGGCGCCTGAGCAAGGGAGGGAGGCCATGGACGATCTTTCCGGACGCGTCGCGCTGGTGACCGGCGGCAGCCGCGGCATCGGCCGCGCCATCGCGCTCGCGCTTGCCGCGGCCGGCGCCGATGTCGCTGTCAATTACCGCAGCCGCACGGCGGAAGCGGAAGCCGTCCGCGCCGCCATCGCCGGGCTCGGCCGCCGCGCGCTCGCCGTTACCGCCGACGTCGCGCAGGCCGGCGAGGTCGCCCGCCTCGTCGGCGCGGTCGAGGCGGGCCTGGGTCCGGTCGCCATGCTGGTCAACAATGCCGGCATCTCGGAGCCGGTGACCTTGGAGACACTGAGCGAAGCGGTCTGGGAGACGACCATCGCCACCAACCTCAAATCGGTCTTCCTGGCGACCCAGGCGGTGCTGCCCGCCATGCGCCGCGCGCGCTGGGGCCGCATCGTCAATGTCTCGTCGACGGCGGCGCAGCTGGGCGGCATCGTCGGGCCGCATTACGCCGCGGCCAAGGCCGGCATCCACGGCATGACGCACGCCTATGCCGCCTGGCTGGTGCAGGAAGGCATCACCGCCAACGCGATCGCGCCGGCGCTGATCGAGACCGACATGATCCGCGGCCACGCGCGGGCGAAGCCCGAGCGCATCCCGGTCGGCCGCTTCGGCCGGCCCGAGGAGGTGGCCGAGGTCGCGGTCATGCTGGCGCGCAACGGCTACATCACCGGCCAGACGATCAACGTCAATGGCGGGCTCTATATGAGCTGAGGGGAGGGGCGGATGGGCGTGATCTATGTGGCGCGCAGCGTCAAGTTCGGCAAATGGGCGAGCGATGTCGGGCTCAGCAAGCATGTCTACAAGGTGGGCTTCACCGAGGAAGACCCGAAGCCGATCGTCCAGCAGGGCTGGGGCGGCGAGACCGACTGGGCGATCGTCAGGAAGCGCGAGGCCGAAGGGGTGAGCGAGGAAGAGGTGATCCAGCGCCTGCAGCGCAAGGAGAAGATGGTCGACCCGACCTATTATCCGCGGCTGCGCGGCGCCACCGGCATCTTCAAGGTGCTGCCCGAGCATGTCGAGAACCACATCATCGTCGCGCGCACCATGGAAGGCGCGAGCGACCGCGCCGAGATCAAGCTGAAGCCCGCCGACTTCGCCGACTACCTCATCCACAACGCGCTGCGCTAAGGCGGCGGCTGCCGCCGATAGTGATAGCGATAGAGCTCGGTATCGAAGCCGAGGCCGCGGTAGAGCGCGATCGCCGGAGCGTTGGCGGCGACGACGGGCAGGCAGGCGGCTTCGGCGCCGGCGCGCTCATGGGCCCAGGCCAGCACCGCCGTGACCGCGCGGCGCGCCAGGCCTTGCCGGCGCGAGGCGGGATCGGTCACTACCAGATTGACGCAGACCATCCGGTCGTGCACGGCGCCGAATGCCAGCGACGCGAGCCTTCCATCGGCGGCGCGGATCGCGGCGAAGACAGCGGGCACCGCCAAGGCGTCGAGGATCTTGCGCTGCGCGTCGCGGTCGGCCGCGCCGTTGCCGGTGCAGCGCGCCTGCGCCTCGAGCCAGGCCTCGCCGGGCCGTGCTTCGCCGAGCTCGGCCGCCACGCGCTCGGGGGCCCGACGCCTGAAATCCCGGTAGATGACGCAGCTTTCGTCCTCGGCACCGGCGTAGCCGAGCGCGTCGAGCGCCGCGTCGAGGCGGGGTTCGGCGATCGAGGGGACGCGGAAGATGGGAGGTAGGCCGGCGGCCGCGTAGAGCGCCTCGCAATAGGCGATCTTGTCGCGCAGGCCGCGCGTGCCGGGCGAGAACGGCGTGACCGAGTTGCTGCGCCTTGTGTGGCCTTGCGAGAGACGCAGCAGCCAGCCGTCGAACCAGACCTGGCGCAAGGCCGGCCAGCCATTGAGGTTGGCCTCTTCGGCGCGGCGCGCGAGATCGTCGCTCGCCGTCATCGACGTCTCAGAAATTCGCCCAGGCGGGCTTCTTCGGCGTGAGGCGTGCGTCGCCGGCGGTGAGCGGCGCGCCGGCGGCGGCTTCGTCCAGCGCCTCGAGCCGCAGCAGCGCCAGGCCGAGCCCGTCGCGCCCGGAGCGCATCTCGCCGGCCTCCTCTTCGCCGAGCATCACCTTCGTGCCCGGCGGCGGCAACGGGCCGTCGATCGCGACCGGCATCAGCCGCTTCCTGATGAGCGCGCGGTACTTGGTGCGCGCGGTGAGCTCCTGGCCGATATAGCAGCCCTTCTGCCAATCGACGCCGTTGAGCTCCTCGAAGCCGGATTCGAGCAGGATCGCCTTCTCGACGGGGAGATCGCGGCTGCCGTCGGGAATGCCGAGCGCCAGGCGGAAACGGTCATAGGCGCCGGCATCGACGGCAGCGAAGCCGGCGCGCTCGAGCGGCGCGAGCCCGGCTTCGCGCGGCAGCAGCAGCCTTGCGCCGAGCTCCGGCAGGCGCGGGTCGACATAGGCGATGCCGCCGGCGAAAGCCGCCGCCGCGCCGGGCTCCGTCGGCAGGCCGAGCGCGGCCAGCGCCTCGCCGCCGAAGGCGGCGGCGACGGCGTAGCGCGCGCCAGCGTCGCCCAGCGCCACCTTGGCGCGGAGCTTGTAGAGCGACAGGCGCCGCTTCAGATCGGCAAGCCGCGCCGCCTCGGCGTCGAGATAGAAGGCGTCGCCGATCGCGGCGATGAAGAAGTCGTGGAGATACTTTCCCTGCGCCGTCAGCAGCGCGGCGTAGATCGCCCGGTCGGAGGCGACCTTCTCGACGTCGTTGGAGACGAGACCCTGGAGGAAGGCGCGGCGATCCTCGCCGGCGATCTCCAGCGCCGCGCGATCGGCCAGCAGGGCACAAAGCCGCTCAGGCATTGCCCGACTTTTCTCCTTGCCTCGGCGACGTTCGATGATTGCCGACCATCGGTTCTCCTTGAGCCGCCCCACCTCACCCTCCCGCTTCGCGGGGCCCCCCTCTCCGCCCCGGTGGGGCGGAGAGGGTTGGGGTGAGGTGGGGAATGACGATCTAGTGCGCTGTCTCAGCCATTTCGACGCCCGAGCACTAGAACTAAGCAAGGGCCGCAACCTTGGCAAGCGGCGGGGGCCGGCTTATAACCGGCGCATCGCTTCGCACCGGAGGGACAAGCCGCGGCTCCATGAGGATTCTCTTCGTCACCGGCACGCGAATCGGCGATGCGGTCCTCTCCACGGGGCTTCTCGGTCATCTCGTCGAGCGTCACCCCGGCGCCCGCTTCACCATCGCCGCCGGCCCCGCAGCGGCGCCGCTCTTCGAGGCGGTGCCGGGACTGGAGCGGGTGCTGGTGGTCGCCAAGCGGCGCTATTCGCTGCATTGGCCGGCGCTTTTCGGCCGCGTCGCCCTGACGCGCTGGGACCTCGCGGTCGATCTCCGCGGCTCCGCGCTCGCCTATCTCATCGCCGCGCGCGAGCGCCGGGTGATGGCCAAGGGCGATGCGAGCGAGCACCGCGTGCGCCAGCTCGCGCGTCTCTTCGAGCTGGAGCCGCCGCCGGCGCCGCGGCTCTGGACGGCGCCGGAGCACG
>JASHTP010000086.1 GCA_030040495.1 Alphaproteobacteria bacterium | reverse complement strand
GCACGACGCGCGCACCGCTATCGGCGAGCTCGGCCGCGCCGGCGCGGCCGATGCCGCTGCCCGCGCCGGTGATCCACGCCACTTTGCCGTGCAGCATGCGCATTCCTCCCCGCTGTCCCCGGCGCGCATCATGGCTGCGGCTCCGCCCTGCCGCAACCGCGGCCGCTCCCCGCGGCGGCGGCCGGCACGCGGCGGCTTCAGTACTGCTTGTAGGGCAGGAATTTGCCGCTCATGGTGACGCGCACGCGGTCGCCCTTCTGGTCGGGCTGGCGCTCGAGCTTCATGTCGAAATCGATGGCGCTCATGATGCCGTCGCCGAACTCCTCCTCGATGAGCGCCTTCCAGGTCGTGCCATAGACCTGGACGAGCTCGTAGAAGCGATAGATCAGCGGATCCGTCGGCACCGCCGTCGGCAGCGAGCCGCGATAGGGCACCTCCTGCAGCAGCGCCACCTCGTCCTCGTCGAGGCCGAGCAGCCGGCCCGCCGCCTCGGCCTCGGCCCGCGACAGCTTCATCTGCCCGTGCAGCGCCGCCGTGTAGTAGACCGGCGAGCCCGGGCCGATCTCGGCCGCGATCTTCTTCCAGGAAAGTCCGCGCTTGCGCTTCAGGACGGCGATCTTCTCGGTGAGTTCGGCGCGTGTCATCGATCCCTCCGTTGTTGTCGCGGGCAGGCCCGCCTGCGGCGAGCCTATCCGCCGCGCCCATTCGTGCAACGCCCGTGCCAGGGGCGGCGCCGGGCGCGCCCAGCCGGTCCTGGCGCCCTGCCCGATCGCGCGCCGCCTTTGCCCGTCGATTGGGCAGCAAAAAGGGCGCGGCCCAGGCCGCGCCCTCGTGCCGCCGCAGGGGCGTCTCAGGCCGCCTTGGCGACGTGACCGGTGATGGAAAGGCCGTCTTCGCCGACGCTGACGGTCACGGTCTCGCCGTCGCCGATGCGGCCGGCGAGGATGTGCTCGGCCAAGGCATTCTGCAGCGAGCGCTGGATCACCCGCTTCAGCGGCCGCGCGCCGTAGACGGGATCGTAGCCCGCCTCGGCAAGCCAGGCGCGCGCCTTGTCGTCGACCTCGAGCGTGATCTTGCGATCCTCCAGCAACTTCTACAGCCGCGCCAGCTGGATGTCGACTATCCCCTTCATGTCGGCGCGGTTGAGGCGGCGGAAGATCAGGATCTCGTCGAGCCGGTTGAGGAACTCGGGCCGGAAGGCGCCGCGCACGATCTCCATCACCTGGTTGCGCACGCTCGCCACCTCGGCGCTCTCCGGCAGGCTCGCCAGGATGTCGCTGCCGAGGTTCGAGGTGAGCACGATGAGGGTGTTGCGGAAATCGACGGTGCGGCCCTGGCCGTCGGTGAGCCTTCCGTCGTCGAGCACCTGCAGCAGCACGTTGAAGACGTCGGGATGGGCCTTCTCGACCTCGTCGAAGAGAATGACCTGATAGGGCCGGCGCCGCACCGCCTCGGTCAGCGCGCCGCCCTCCTCGTAGCCGACGTAACCCGGCGGCGCGCCGATGAGGCGGGCGACCGCATGCTTCTCCATGTATTCCGACATGTCGATGCGGATCATGGCGCTCTCGTCGTCGAACAGGAATTCGGCGAGCGCCTTGGTGAGCTCGGTCTTGCCGACGCCGGTCGGGCCGAGGAAGAGGAACGAGCCGATCGGCCGGTTCGGATCCTGCAGGCCGGCGCGGGCGCGGCGGATGGCGTTGGCGACGGCGACCACCGCCTCGTCCTGGCCGATGACGCGCCGCTTCAGGTTCTGCTCCATCGACAGCAGCTTGTCGCGCTCGCCCTCGAGCATCTTGTCGACCGGCACGCCGGTCCAGCGCGACACCACGCCGGCGATGTGCTCGGCGGTGACGGCCTCGTCGATCATGCGATGGCTCTCGGCCGCTTCCGCCGCCTTGAGCTTGCGCTCGAGGTCCGGGATGACGCCGTAGGTGAGCTCGCCGGCGCGCGCCCAGTCGTTCTTGCGCTGCACCTGCTCGAGCTCCATGCGCGCCTGGTCGAGCCTCTCCTTGAGCTTCTTCGCGCCGGCGAGCTGGTCCTTCTCGGCTCGCCACTGCGCCGTGAGCTCGGCGAGCCGCTGCTCGGCCTCGGCCAGCTCCTCCTCGAGCTTCACCAGCCGCTCGCGCGACGCCGGGTCGGTCTCCTTCTTGAGCGCCTCGCGCTCGATCTTGAGCTGGATGACGCGGCGGTCGAGCTCGTCAATCGCCTCCGGCTTCGATTCCGCCGCCATGCGCAGCCGCGCCGCGGCCTCGTCCATCAGGTCGATGGCCTTGTCGGGCAGGAAGCGGTCGGTGATGTAGCGGTTCGACAGCGTCGCGGCGGCGACGATGGCGCCGTCGGTGATGCGCACGCCGTGATGGACCTCGTACTTCTCCTTGATGCCGCGCAGGATCGAGATCGTGTCCTCGACCGAGGGCTCGCTGACGAAGACCGGCTGGAAGCGCCGCGCCAGCGCCGCATCCTTCTCGATGTGCTTCCTGAATTCGTCGAGCGTGGTGGCGCCGACGCAATGCAGCTCGCCGCGCGCCAGCGCCGGCTTCAGCATGTTGGAGGCGTCCATCGCGCCTTCCGCCTTGCCGGCACCGACCAGCGTGTGCAGCTCGTCGATGAAGACGATGATCTCACCTTCGGCGGCGGTGATCTCCTGCAGCACCGCCTTGAGGCGCTCCTCGAACTCGCCGCGGAACTTCGCACCGGCGACGAGCGCGCCGAGATCGAGCGCCAGCAGGCGCTTCTCCTTGAGGCTGTCGGGCACGTCGCCATGGACGATGCGCAACGCGAGGCCTTCGACGATCGCCGTCTTGCCGACGCCGGGCTCGCCAATCAGCACCGGGTTGTTCTTGGTGCGCCGCGACAGGACCTGGATGGTACGGCGGATCTCCTCGTCGCGGCCGATGACGGGATCGAGCTTGCCCTCGCGCGCCGCGGCGGTCAGGTCGCGCGCGTATTTCTTCAGCGCGTCATAGCCTTCCTCGGCGCCGGCGCTGTCGGCGCGGCGGCCCTTGCGCACTTCCTCGATGGCGCGGTTGAGGCCCTGCGCGGTGATGCCGGCGTCGGCGAGCGCCTGGGCGGCGGAGCCGCCCTTGAGCAGGCTCAGCGCCAGCAGCAGGCGCTCGACGGTGACGAAGCTGTCGCCGGCCTTCTCGGCGAGCTTCTCCGCCTCGCCGAAGAGCCGCGCCGTCTCCGGCGCGAGATAGACCTGCCCGGCGCCGCTGCCCTCGACGCGGGGCAGCTTCTTGAGCGTCGCCTCGACCGCAGCCGCGGCGCGGTTGGGATCGCCGCCGGCGGCGCGAATCAGGTTCGACGCCAAGCCTTCCTTGTCGTCGAGCAGGACCTTCAGCAGATGGTCCGGAGTGATCTGTTGGTTGCCGAGACGCTGCGCCAGGGTTTGCGCCGCCTGCACGAAACCCTTGGAGCGTTCCGTGTACTTGTCGAAGTCCATGGGACCCTCGCGATGAACCGACGCGCCGGCCCCTCATCGAGGCGACCTGGCCCGCCTTCCGACTCACCAATATGGGGAGCGCGAAGGCGCCGACCAAGGGGGCGATGCAGCCGCCCGCGGCATGAGCAACGCCGCGCACCCTACGCGACGGCCATGCCGCTCCGCCTTGACCTCGATCAAGTCGAGGGCGGGATTTCCGGGTCGCTCGGCGGCGGCGGCGCGGGCTGCGGCGCGGGCTGGGCTTCGGCCTCGGTCTCCGGCCCGACCATCTCCTGATCCGCCGGCGTCATCGGCCGCGGCGGGGCGATGCCCGAGCCATGCCCGTCGGCATTCATGATGCGGAAATAGTGCTCCGCATGCTGATAGAGATTCTCGGCGGCGATGCGATCGCCCGAGGAGGCTGCTTCGCGCGCCAACGCGACGTAACGCTCGAACACCTGATACGCGTTGCCGCGAATCTTGACGTTCGGACCGTTGCTGTCGAAGGTCTGCATGCGATGCGGCGGGCGCGGACCGCGGTTGGGATTGTTGCCGCCTCCACCGCCGCCGCCATTGCGGCCACGGTGCCGTTTGTTCTGACCCGGTCTCATGACACCTTTGAAATCGCGATAAGACATCATGCCACGACTTTTGTGATTGCTGCGGATACTCCCTCGGCGCCCGCCCGCCGCAGCGGTCAGCACCATTATCGGTAGGGGAGCGATACCGGCGCCCGAGGGCGCAGGAGCCCTTGGCTCCATCTCTTCGCGGTTTCCACCCTAGACGGGAAGACCGCGCATTCCAACAAGTTTTTTTCGATACCCCGCTTGCTTTATTGCCGCGCCACGACAAGCACGCGCTCGATCCCGGCAAGATCCCGCCGGCTGGTCTTGGCCGCCAGGCCGGCCGCCGCCGTCAGCGACGCCACCGAAGGCGCCTGGCCCTCGCCCAGCTCGAAGAGAGCGATGCCGCCGGGCGCCAGCAGCCGGCGCGTTTCCGTCGCCAGCGTGCGGTAGGCGTCGAGCCCGTCCCGACCGCCATCGAGCGCCGCCCGCGGCTCGTAGCGAGCGACTTCCGGCGCGAGCCCGTCGATCGCTTCCGAACATATATAGGGAGGATTGGTTACAATAACATCAACCGCCCCGGAAAGCGCCTCTCCCCACCGGCCGACCAGGAAAGCCGCCCGCCGGGCGAGCCCCAGCGCGGCGGCGTTGCACCGTGCGGTGGCAACGGCGCCCGGCAGCAGATCGACCCCGACGCCGAAAGCGTTGGGCAGCTCCGACAGCAGCGCCAGCAGCAGGCAACCGCTGCCGGTGCCGAAATCGACGAGGCGCAGCGCCGCGGCGCGATCGGGCAGCAGCGCGAGCGCCGTCTCGATCAGCGTCTCGCTGTCGGGGCGCGGATCGAGCGTCGCGGGCGAGAGCGCGAAATCGAGGCCCCAGAATTCGCGACGCCCGGCGAGTCGCGCA
>JASHTP010000085.1 GCA_030040495.1 Alphaproteobacteria bacterium | reverse complement strand
ATGCGGCAGGAAGACGATCTTGCCGCCTTCGAGCGCCTGGAGCGCTCTCCCGCGGTCGCCGGGCGCACAAGCGCCGGACCAGTCGCGCAAGCGAAGCTCTTCGAGCGGACCGTCGCTCTCGGAATGCAGTTCAACCGACACGCGACACCTCCCGCAAGCGGGCAGCCGGCGAACCATCGATCGCCATGAAACCGATGTAATTTATTCGTGATCGAACAGTCGCGTCTACACTGTATCGCGAGCGCGCGGAAACACAATTACACCAAACTGACGCCGACGGGCTCCTAGCTTCGGACCAGCCCCTCGAACGGCCGCAGGCCGGCGGTGTCTGGAAACACCGTGCGGTCGAGCGAGGCCGCGTCGAGGCCGAGATGGTCGCGCAGGACGCCTTTCATGACGCGGCGGCTGTCGGTGGCGACGCGGAGATCGCGGTCGTCCTGGAGCTGCGCCAAGCCGGGCCAGTCGCCGGCGATGCGGCCGCCCTTGACCGCGCCGCCCATCACCAGCAGCACCGAGGCGGTGCCGTGGTCGGTGCCGTTGTTGCCGTTGACGGCGACGGTGCGGCCGAACTCGGTGACCGCCACCAGCACCGTCTGCCGCCAGGCGCCGCCCATCGCCGTAGCGAGAGCGGCGAGGCCGTCGGCGTAGCCGGCGAGATTCTGCGCCAGCCTGCCTTGCGCCGCGCCCTGGTTCACATGCGTGTCCCAGCCGCCCATGTCGAGCGCGGCGAGCCGCGGCCCGTCGGCGGCGGCGAGCAGCTTGCCCGCCGCCTCGGCGCGCGGCGCGAAGCTCTTGGGGCCGAAGCCGCGCCCGCCTTGCATGTCGCCGCCCTGGTCCTCGCCGAGCACCGCCTCGGAGAGCGTCTGCGCCTTGAGCCCGTCGGCGAAGGCCGGCCCCAGCAGCGCGTCCTGGCGGTAGAGCGGCGCCAGAGCGGCGATGAAGTCCGGCGCGGCGTCGCGCAGGCCGCCCGGCGGCTCCCACGACGCCACCGGCACCCGCCCGCGCAGGATCAGCGGCACGGCGCCGCCGACGGCGAGGCCGAGGCGGCGGTTGCCTTGCTGCAGCAGCGCCAGCGCGCGGTTGAGCCAGCCGTCGCTCATGCCGGTCTTCGCCGAAAGCCCGCTCTCCATCAAATCCTGCGCGTCGAAATGCGAGCGCGTGCGGTAGCCGTTGCCCGAAGCATGGACGAAGAGCAGCTCGCCCCGTTGCCAATAGGGCAGGATCGGCGCCAGCGCCGGATGGAGCGCGAAGGTGCGGTCGAGCGCGAGGCAGCCATCGGCTTCGCCCGGAGGCGGCAAGGCGAGCGCGCCGCGCTTCTCGCGATAGAGCGGATCGGCGAGCGGCGGCACGGCGGCGAGCCCGTCGAGCGCGCCGCGCAGCAGCACGACGACGAAGCGGCGCTCGCCGGGCAAGGCGGCGAAGACCGCGCCCGGCAGCCCCAGCACGGTGAAGGCGGCGGCGCTGCCGGCGGTCAGCTTCAGGATCTCGCGGCGTCGGATCATCGCTCTCACCGTCTCTGGAAATCGGGGCTTGCCAGCAGCAGCGCCAGGCCGTCGCGGCGCGACGGCGCGCGGCGGATCGCCTGCGCCGTCTCCTCGGGCAGCGCCTCGCCGAAGCACGATTCGGCGAGCGCCGCTGGGTCGGGCGGCTCGGGCAGGCGGTCGGCGAAGCGCTCGCACCATTCGGCGCGGCGCAGCACCGCCTCGGGCGAGATCCAGTCGGCCGCGGTGTCGGGCCAGCCCGCCGGCGAGGGCGCGAAGAACGGCATCTGGTCGAGGAGGCGCAGGCTTCCGGCGAGCATCGGCGCCGGCGGCGTGAAGCCGGTGACGCGGCAGGCGGCGATCACCATCTCCTCGGGCGTGCGCAGCTTGGCCAGCGGCGTGCGCCACAGCGCCTCCTCCGTCACCAGTGCGGCCGTCACCCGGCCGAGATCGCCGCCGGTCGCGAGGAAGGTCCGGGCGATACGCTCGACGCTGTCGCGCGGCGGCTCGTCGGCGATGAAGTGGCGCGCCAGCTTGAAGGCGACGTGATGCGCCGTCGCCGGATGGGCGGCGAGCGCGGCGAGCGCGGCCTCGCCCTCGCCATAGCCGGCCTCGTCGTAGCGGCGGCCGAGCAGCATCTTGGCGCCGGGCTCGTGCATCGCCGGGCGGAAGCGGAAGCCGCCGGCATCGGGCTCGCCGGCCCGCGCCACCGACCAGCCGGTGAGGATGCGCGCCAGCGCCTCGACATCGGCCTGGGTGTAGCCGCCATCGACGCCGAGCGTGTGCAGCTCCAGCAGCTCGCGGCCGAGATTCTCGTTGAGCCCCTTGTCGCGCCGGCGTCCCACCGGCGAGTCCGGGCCGATCGAGACGGCGTTGTCGAGATAGAGCAGCATCGCCGGGTGGCGCACCACGGCGAGCAGCATGTCGTGGAAGCGGCCGGTGACGTGCGGCCGGATCGCCTCGCGCTCGAAGGCGGCGGCGAAGCCGCGCACCGCCGGGCGCAGGATCGAGACGGTGAAATGATTGCTCCAGAAATGACACAGCCGCTCGAGCAGCGGCGCGTCGCCCGCGGCGGCGGCGGCGAAGCGGGCGGCGATCTCGGCGAGGTAGACCGTCCGCACGCGCTCGTTGAAGGCGCGCTTCGCCTCGGGATCGTCG
>JASHTP010000006.1 GCA_030040495.1 Alphaproteobacteria bacterium | reverse complement strand
AGGCCATCGCCACTTCGAAGGCGCGCGCCAGCACCTCTTCCGTCTGATCGGGCAGGCGCAGCTCGTAATCCCATTTGACGATCTCGCGCACCATGCCCGCCTGGTCGAACATCTCCTGCGCCCATTGGATGTAACGGGTGCGGGCGCCGAGATGGCCGGTCTCGGAGAGCGGCGAGCGGCCGGCCATCAGCACCATCGGCACATTGTCGCGCGCCGCGTTGATCAGCGGGTTGATGGCGTTGCCGGTGCCGACGTTGGTGTGCACCATCACCGCCTGCGGCCGGCCCGAGACCATGTAGACGCCGTGCGCCATGGCGACCGCCGCCGTCTCGTGCGGCACCAGCAGCGGCCGCGGCACCGCGGCGCCGCTTTCCGCCGCACGCGCGAAGCCCTCGATGATCGACGGGAAATCGGTGCCGGGATTGGCGAAGAAATAATCGACGCCGTGCGCCTTCAGTCCCGACAGCAGGGCGTCGGCCGCGGTGGCCTGGTTCGGGCGGTCGGCGGGCTCGCGGTCCATGGCGTCTCCTCCGGGCTTGGCCGCGACTGTCCCGTGCTTCCGGCCGGCGCGTCAAGGCCGGCCGACGCCCTTGACGCGGCCCGCCGCGGCGGCCGACATTCCCTCCCGCTCCCGCAGGGGGAGGAGGGGCCGCATGAGCATCCTGGGTTTGGAGCGCGTCGTCTATGGCGTCGAGGACCTCGCCCTCGGCCGCCGCTTCTTCGAGGAATGGGGCCTCGCCGTCGACGGCGACCGTTTCAAGGTCGCGGACGGCACCGAGGTGGTGCTGCGCGCCATGGACGATCTCGACCTGCCGCCGCCGGTCGAGCCCGGCTCGACGGTGCGCGAGATCGTCTGGGGCGTCGAGAGCCGCGCCGCGCTCGACCGGCTCGCGGAGCGCGTCGGCCGGGAGACGCGCGTCAGCCGCGGCGGCGACGGCAGCGTGCGCTTCTTCGACCCGGCCGGCTTCGGCGTGGCCCTGGTGGAGGCGCGGCGGCTGCCCTTGCCGCCGGTGGAGATCGCGGTCAACACGCCGGAGCGACGGGCGCGCATCGACGCCGCCGGCGCCTTCTACAAGCGCGCCCGGCCGAGGCGCATCGGCCATATCGTGCTGCAGGTGCCGGACATCCCGGCGATGGAGCGCTTCTACCGCGACGCGCTCGGCTTCTGGCTCTCCGACCGCTATCCCGAGCGCGGCGTCTTCCTGCGCGGCCGGGCGGCGGCGGACCACCACCAGCTCTTCCTGCTAAAGAGTGCCGACGGGCGTCCGCATTTCCACCATCTCGCCTTCGAGGTGCACGATTTGCACGAGGTCTTCGGCGGCGGCCTCGCCTTCGCCGAGCGCGGCTGGGAGACGCATATCGGCCCCGGCCGGCACGTCATCTCCTCCTGCTATTTCTGGTACTTCAGGAGCCCCTGCGGCGGCTCGGTCGAGTATTTCGCCGACATGGATTCGCTGACCGAAGCCTGGCAGCCGCGCGAGATGCCGCAATCGCCGGAATGGTTCGCCGAATGGGCGCTCGCCTCCGGCGTCCGGCAATATGGCGGCGTGCAGCGGTAGCGCGGGGCTGCATGAGCGGGGGGCGGTCTTGCAGCGACCGCGCTATCGCCCCGTATATCTCGGCTTGCGCTTCTCCAGGAAGGCGCGCACGCCTTCGCGGTAATCCTCGGACTGGGCGGCGAGCGCGTACTGGTCGCGGTCCATGAAGCTCACCGCGTGGTGGAGCGCAGTGCTGGCGGCGTTGACGCCTTCCTTGCACATGCGCACCTGCACCGGCGGCAGCGCGGCGACGCGCTCGGCCATCGCCATCGCCGCGTCGAAAGCGCCGCCCGCCGGCGCCACCTCGTCGACGAAACCCCAGTCGCGGGCGCGCTCGGCGTCGATGCGCTCGGCCATGACGGTGAGCCGCTTGGTGCGCGCCGGGCCCATCAAGGCGACGAGCCGCGGCACCGACTGCCAGCTCATGTTCATGCCGCGCTCGATCTCCGGCACGTAGAAGCGCGCGCTGGCGCCGGCGAGGCGGAGATCGAGCGCCGCCGCCAGCGCCACGCCGCCGCCGACGCACCAGCCTTCGATGGCGCAGAACGTCATCGGCTCCAGCGTCTCCCAGGCGCGGCACAGGCGCGGCCCGATCGCCTGGAGCCGGCGGCGCTCGGCGAGGCCGATGCCGTCGCTCGCCGCTTCGCGCAGATCGAAGCCCAAAGTGAAGACATCCGCCGCGCCGGCGAGCACGATCGCGGAGGTCTCGGTGTCGTCCTCGAAGGCGCGCGCGGCGTCCGTGAGGTCGCGCAGGATGCGGCGCGACAGCGCGTTCTTGCCGTCGCCGAGATCGAAGCGGACGACGCAGATGCGCCCCTTGCGCTCGACGGCGACCGGTGATGCCGGCATGGCGTCCTCCTCGCTACCGGTTCGCGCGCGCGAGATAGGCGGCGACCGCGGGGCGCTCGCGCAGCTCGCGCGCCCAGCGCTGCAGCACCTTTTCCAGGCGCGGCGCCGCCACGCCGAGCTGCGCCATGGCGACGCCGCCATTGACGGATTCGCTGTAGTCGGCGATCAGCCCGTCGCGGAGCTCGAACCGGCTCATGCCGTCGATGACGACGCGGCGGCCGGCGAATTCCGGGATCTTCGAGGTGAAGCTCGACAGCGACCAGGCATAGCCGAGCGCGCCGTCGCAGACGGGGTCGAACATCTCCCAGCGATACTCGGCGGCGTCGCGGTGGAACATTCCTTCGAGCATCCGCGCGATCTCGGCGCGGCCGCGATGGTCGCCATAGATGTAGTCGTGATAGACCGCGTCCACGGTGAAGCAGGCGGCGAAGCACTCGCCGTCGCCGGCCTCGGCGGCCTCGGTCATCCGGTGCAGCAGGCTGGCGAATTCCTCGCGGGTCACGGCCGGTTCCTCTCCTGGCGTCGCCCCTTCGGCATCGCCGTTCACCCGCGCGTCGACGCGACGGCGAAATCGAGGCGGGGCCCGAGCGGCACGACGCCGCTCGGATTGATGCTGCGCTGGCTGCCGTAATAGTGCGTCTTGAAATTCTCGAGATCGACCGTCGCCGCCACGCCCGGCTTCTGGTAGAGCGCCCGCGTATAGTCCCAGAGCGCGGGATATTCGTAGAGGTGGCGCAGATTGCATTTGAAATGGCCGTAATAGACGGCGTCGAAGCGCGCCAAGGTCGGGAAGAGCCGCCAATCCGCCTCGGTGAGCCGGTCGCCGAGGAGATAGCGCCGGCGCGTCAGGCGCTCTTCGAGCCAGTCGAGGGTCTCGAACAGCGCCTTCACCGCCGTTTCATAAGGCGCCTGCTGGGTGGCGAAACCGGCCTTGTAGACGCCATTGTTGACGGTGTCGTAGATGCGCGCATTGAGCGCGTCGATCTCTCCGGCGAGCTCGGCCGGGTAATAGTCGGTGCGGTCCTCGGTGAAGGCGTCGAAGGCGCGGTTGAGCATGCGGACGATGTCGGCGGATTCGTTGTTGACGATGGTGCCGGTCGCCTTGTCCCAGAGGATCGGCACCGAGGCGCGGCCGGTGTAGCGGGGATCGGCGCGGCGGTAGATCTCGTAGGCGTAGCGCGCGCCGGTGAGCGGATCGGGCGCGGCGAAGGTCCAGCCATTCTCCAGCATCAGCGGCTCGACGAAGCTCACCGAGATGACGCCTTCGAGCCGCTTCAGCAGGCGGAACAGCAGGGTGCGGTGGCACCAGGGGCAGGCGACCGCGAGGAAGAGATGGTAGCGGCCGGCGGCGGCCGGGAAGCCGGAGCCGCCGTCGGCGGTGATCCAGCGGCGAAAGACCGTGGCCGGCCGCTCGAAGGCGCCGCCGCTCTTCCTGGTGTCGTACCAGTCGGTGCGCCACTGGCCGTCGACGAGCAGTCCCATGAGCCCACCCCGCCGAGAAAGCCACCACGGAGGCACGGAGATCACGGAGGAGAGAAGATTGGCGCGCCTTGCGCGCCTTTTCCATCTTCTCTGCGTCCTCCGTGCCTCCGTGGTGAGACTTTCTTCTTGTCGAACCCGATTTCGCGAGACTAGCCGGCGGGCGCGCCGGTCGCAAAGTGGCAGGCGACGAATTGCCCCGGGCGGATCTCGCGCATCTGCGGCTCCTCGGCGGCGCAGCGCGGCGCGGCCAGGGCGCAGCGCGTGCGGATGCGGCAGCCCGAAGGCGGCGCGATCGGCGAGGGCGGCTCGCCCTGGACCGCGCTCGCCGGCACCGGAGCGTCCGGGTCGGGCAACGGGATCGCCTGCACCAGCACCGAGGTGTAGGGATGGGCGGGCTGCTCGAAGACCTGCTCCGCCGGCCCGATCTCGCAGAGCTTGCCGAGATACATCACCGCGACGCGGTCGCTCACCGCCTTCACCACGGCGAGGTCGTGGGCGATGAAGATCAGGGTGAGGCCGTAGCGCGCCTTCATGTCCTCGAGCAGATTGAGGATCTGGGCGCGGATCGAGACGTCGAGGGCGGAGACCGGCTCGTCGCAGACGAGGAGCTCCGGCTCCAGCACCAGCGCGCGGGCGATCGAGATGCGCTGGCACTGGCCGCCGGAGAATTCGTGCGGCCCCCGGCGCCAGACAAGGTCGGGGTCGAGCCCGACCGCTTCGAGCGCGCCGCGCACGCGGCGCCCGCGCTCGGCCGCGTCCCTGACGCCGGCGATGATCAGCGGCTCCGCGACGATGTCGCCGACCCGGCGGCGCGGATTGAGCGAGGCGATGGGGTCCTGGAAGATGAGCTGCACGCGGCGGCGCAGCAGGCGCAGCCGCTCGCCGCTTTCGGCGGCGAGGTCGGCGCCCTCGAACAAGACCTGACCCGAGCTCGGGCGGACGAGCTGCAGCACGGCGCGGCCGAGCGTCGACTTGCCGCAGCCGCTTTCGCCGACGAGGCCGAGCGTCTCGCCGCGCCTCACGTCGAAGCTGACGTCGGAGACGGCGTGGATGCGCCAGGCGCCGGCGCCGTATTCGACGACGAGATGCTCGACGCGGAGCAGCGCCTCGCCCGGCCGCAGCTGCGCCGTGCCGCTGCCCGCCATCACGCCTCCGCCGCGGCGCGGTCGGGCAGCGGAAACCAGCAGGCGTACTGGTGGCCGCCGTTTTCGGCCGAGAGCGCCGGCGCCTCGCTGCGGCAGCGCTCGCGCGCATAGCGGCAGCGCGGGCTGAAGGGGCAGCCGGGCGCCGGCCGCGTCGGATCGGGCGGCGATCCCGCGATCGCGGCAAGCCGCGTGTGCGGCGGCGCGTGCAGCCGCGGGATCGCCGCCAGCAGCGCCTCGGCATAGGGGCTGCGCATGTGCTTGAAGAGCGCGCGCGTCGGCGCCTGCTCGACGATGCGGCCGGCATACATCACCGCCACCTCGTCGGTGCGGCCGGCGACGATGCCGAGATCGTGGGTGATGAGGATCATCGCCATCTGCCGCATCTGCCGCTCGCGCGCGAGCAGGTCGAGGATCTGCGCCTGCACGGTGACGTCGAGCGCGGTGGTGGGCTCGTCGGCGATCAGGAGCCGCGGCTCGCAGGAGAGGGCGATGGCGATCGCCACGCGCTGCCGCATGCCGCCCGACAGCTGATGCGGGTACTGGCGCGCGCGCCGCTCCGGCTCGGGAATGCCGACCTCGGCGAGGAGCGCCACGGCCCGCGCCATCGCCGCGCGCGGCGCCAAGCCCAGATGCTCGCGCAGCGCCTCGGCGATCTGGCCGCCGATGGTGAGCACCGGATTGAGCGAGGTCATCGGGTCCTGGAAGACGACGGCGAGCTCGCGCCCGCGCAGACGCCGGAGCGCGCGCGGCGACAGGCGGAAAAGGTCGCGCCCCTCGAAGCGCGCGGTGCCGCCGAGCCGCGCGCCAGCCGGCAGCAGCCGCAGCACCGCGCGCGACAGCATGGTCTTGCCCGAGCCGGATTCGCCGACGATGCCGAGGCTGCGGCTCGGCGCCAGCGACAGGCTGACGCCGGATACCGCGCGCAGCGGCCCGCGGTCGGTCGGCAGGTCGACCGTGAGATCCTCGATCTCGAGCAGCGGCGTGCCGCTCACGGCGCGCCGCGCCGCGGGTCGGTGACGGCGCGCAGGCTGTCGCCGACCAGATTGAAGGCGAGCACGGTCAGGAACATGGCGCCGGCCGGGATGAAGGCGATGTGCGGCGCGATGTCGAGGCTGTCGCGGCCCTCGGCGATCATGCTGCCCCAGCTCGGCGTCGGCGGCGGCACGCCGAGGCCGAGGAAGCTCAGGATGCCCTCGGCGACGATGGTGACGGCGACCAGCACCAGGAAATAGGCGGCGAGCGACAGCATCACGTTGGGCAGGATCTCGCGCAGCAGGATGCGCGCATGGCCGGCGCCGAGCGCGCGCGCCGCGGTGACGAACTCGCGCTCGCGCACGGCGAGCGTCGCCGCGCGCGCGACGCGCGTCACCGCCGGCACGGTGAGGACCGCCAGCACGAGGATCACGTTGGTCACGGATTGGCCGAGATAGGCGACGATGGCGAGCGCCAGCACCAGCGGCGGGAAGGCGAGCAGCACGTCGGTGGCGCCGATCGCCAATGTCTCGAAGCTGCCGCGGAAATAGCCGGCGACGAGGCCGACGGCGGTGCCGAGGAGGGTGGCGACGAGCGGCGCGAGCACGCCGATCGCGAGCGAGGCGCGCGCGCCGTAGATGACGCGCGAGAGGATGTCGCGGCCGAGCGCGTCGGTGCCGAGGAGATGCGCCGCGCTCGGCAGGGCGCGGCGCGCCAGCAGCGCCTGGCGGTCGGGATCGGCGAGCGGCAGCACGCCGGCGAGCAGCGCCGCGGCGACGACGATGGCGATCCACAGCACGGCCGCCCAGAAGACGAGGCCGAGCCCGCGCCGGCGCCGCGCCGGCCGGTCGCCGCCGAGCGGGACGGCGGCGGCGTCAAGCGCGGCCATGGCGGATGCGCGGGTCGAGCACCGCGTAGAGCAGGTCGACGAGGAAATTGACCAGGACGAAGCCGATGGCGACGAGCAGCACGCCGCCCTGCAGGATGATGAAGTCGCGCAGGTAGATCGATTCGACGAGCAGGCGGCCGACGCCGGGCAGCGCGAAGATCGACTCGACGATGACGGCGCCGCCGATCAGCCGGCCGATATTGAGGCCGATCACGGTGACGAGGGTGAGCGAGGAGGGCTTCAGCGCGTGCACCAGCAGGATGCGCCGCGCCGAGAGCCCCTTGGCCCGCGCCATGGCGATGTAATCCTCCTGCAGGGTCGAGATCATGTCGCTCCTGAGCACGCGCATGATCGTCGGCCATTCCAGGAGCGCCAAGGTCGCGCCGGGCAGCGCCATGCCGCGGAGGTTGCCGAGCACATCCTGCGACAGCGGCACGTAGGAGGTGGCGGGCAGCACCCCGAGCCGCAGCGCGAAGACGAAGATGAGCAGGATCGCCAGCATGAAGGGCGGCACCGAGAGGCTGCCGAAGGCGACGCCGGAGACGATGCGGTCGAAGGCCGAGCCCGGCCGCGCCGCGCACAGGATGGCCAGCGGCACGCCGATGAGGATGCCGCCGAGCTCGGCGATGACCAGCAGCTCGAGCGACACCGGCAGCCGGCCGGCGATGGCGTGGAGCACGGTCTCGCCGGTGCGGTGCGAAGTGCCGAAATCGCCGTGCAGCACCGCCCAGAGCCAATGCAGATATTGCTGCCAGAGCGGCAGGTCGAGGCCGAGCTTCTTGTGCAGCGCCGCGACGTTCTCCGGCGTCGCCTGGTCGCCGAGCATGGCGATGGCGAGATCCCCCGGCAGCAGGTTCGCGATCAGGAAGGTGAGGGCCGTGACCGCGAGGACGACGGGAACGAGATAGACGAGGCGGCGGCCGACCAAGCCGAGCATGGCGCGATCACTTCTTCTCCCAATAGGCGGCGGCGAGATCGATGATGTCGCTGTACTGCTTGGGGACGCCCTTGAGCTGCGGCTTGGAGATCGAGAAATAGTGATTGTCGAGCGTCCAGAACCACGGCACGTCGCGGTTCAGGATGCGGGCGATCTCGCAATAATCGTGGACGCGCTTCTCCTGGTCGGCCGAGCTGCGCGCCTCGTCCAGCAACTTGTCGACCTCGGGGTTGGAGTAGCCGGCGAGGTTGACCGGGCTGCCGGTGTGGAAGTTGGCGTACATCTGCGGATCGGGATCGGCGAGATCGATGATGCGCCACGGCGTGAGCTGGAAGTCGCGGCGGAACGCCTTGGTGACGAGCGCCGTCTGGTCGATCTGGTCGATCGTCATCTTGGCGCCGACGTCGCGCCACATCTCCTGGAAGATCTGGCCGATCTCGCGGCCGCGCGGCGTCGCCGTCACCACCATCTTGAAGTCGACCGGCTTGCCGTATTCCTTGAGCAGCGCCTTGGCCTTGGCGGGATCGTAAGGCAAGGTGCCGGGATTCTTGCATTGCACGAAGGAGCCGGGGCCGTAGGGATCGCGCGCCGGCTGCCAGAGGCCGTTCCATTCGGCCTGGGCGTAGGATTTGAGGTCGAGCGCCATGCGCAGCGCCTGGCGCACGCGCACATCGTCGAACGGCGCCACCTTGGTGTTGAAGGCATAGACCTGCGCGCCCGAGCCCGTGTACTCGTGCACGGCGAGCTTGGGATCCTTCTTCGCCTTGACGATGTCCTCGGCGCGGTCGGTCCAGATGATGTCGCTCTCGCCCGATTCCACGCTGGCGAAGCGCGCGGTGTTGTCCGGCATCGGCCGGATGGTGACCTGATCGAGATAGGGATGCCCTTTCTCCCAATAATCGGGATTGCGCACCAGCACGATGCGGTCGCCGGACTGCCAGGATTTGACCTCGAACGGCCCGGTGCCGACGGGATGGCGGTTGTAGCCCTCCTTCATCTCCTCGATCGCCTTCGGCGACTGGATGACGTTGGTCACCGTCGAAGCGGCGAAGAGCGCCGGCAGGTTCGGCGCCGGCGCGCGCAGCCGGAACACCACGGTCAGCGGGTCCGGCGCCTCGACCGCCTCGATGTAGGAGATGTAGAACAGGCAGCGGCAGTGATTGTTGGGATCGAGCATCCGCCGGTAGTTGAAGGCGACCGCCTCGGCGTTGAAGGGCGAGCCGTCCTGGAAGGTGACGTTGGGCCTGAGCTTGAAGGTCCAGCTCTTGAAGTCGGCGCTGTGCTCCCAGGAGAGCGCCAGCGCCGGCTTCGGCTTGGCATTGTCGTCGAGCTTGGTGAGGGTCTCGAAGACCAGCGCCGCCATCGCCTCCTGGCCGGTGTCGAAGACGCCGACGATCAAGGGGTCGAAGCCGGCGATGTCCTGCTCGACGCCGAGCGTGGCGCTGCCGCCGCGCGTCTGGGCCGGAGCCGGCACGGCGAGCCCGGCCGAGATCACGGCGGCGACGGCGATGGAGAACAGGGTGCCGCGGCGGCGGCTGGCGGTCGTCATGAGCGGATCCTCCCCTCGGCTGCCGCGCGTTGGCCGCGCGGCTTGTTCCGGCGGCCAAAGGTACACGCTCGCCCGCCGGCCAACCACCCAATTGTCGGGGGCAGACCCTATTTTCGGCATTTTCGCGGCGCCGCCGCTTCCGGTAGGCTGGCGCGGTTCGGCGCCGGGAGGGACGCTTCGTGGACCGCAGGACCGCTTCGCTCGACCGCTTCTTCGCGCCCGACGCCATCGCCATCATCGGCGCCTCGCCGGAGCGGAGCCGCATCCGCGGGCTGCTGCTGCAGCTCCTGCGCAAGAACGGCTATGCCGGCCGGCTCTACCCGGTCAATCCGAGCTATGAGGAGATCGACGGCATCCGCTGCTACCCCTCGCTTGCCGCCATCGGCGCGCCGGTCGATCTCGCGCTCGTCGCCATTCCCGCCGAGCGCGTGCTGGCGGCGCTCGAGGAATGCGCCGCCCACGGCGTCGGCCATGCGGTGATCATCTCCTCGGGCTTCGCCGAGCAGGGCGGCGCCCAGGCGCGGCTGCAGGACGAGATCGCCGCGCTCGCCCGGCGCACGGGCTTGCGCGTCTGCGGCCCCAACGCCGAAGGCTTCTGGAGCGCGAAGGCGCGCGTCGCCGCCACCTTCAGCCCGGCGGTCGATCTGAAGCCGGGCGAGGAGACGCTCACCGCCAGCGCGCGCCGCATCGGCATCGTCGCGCAAAGCGGCGGCATGGGCTTCGCGCTCTACAATCGCGGCCGCGCGCAGGGGCTGAGCTTCAGCCACGTGGTCAGCACCGGCAACGAGGCCGACCTCGCCGCCGGCGACTTCTTCGACCACCTGGCGCGCGACGAGGAGACGGCGGCGATCCTGCTGTTCGTCGAGGGCGTGCGCGACCCCGAGAGGTTCCTCGCCGCCGCCGCCGAGGCGGCGGCGCGCGGCAAGCCGGTGATCGTCGCCAAGATCGGACGCACCGAAGCCGGCGGGCGCGCCGCGCAGTCGCATACCGCGAGCATGGCCGGCTGGAACGCCGCCTATGACGCGGTCTTCCGCAGATACGGCATCATCGCCGCGGCGGATCCCGACGAGGCGGTGGCGATCGCCGCCGCCTTCGTCACCGGCCCGCCGGCGCTGGGCGAGCGCGTCGCGGTGGTGACGACCTCGGGCGGCGCCGGCGCCTGGGCGGCGGATGCGCTCGCCGGCGCGGGCCTGGCGCTGCCGGAGCTGTCGCCGTCGCTGCAGCAGGCGATCCGCGGCTTCATCCCCGCCTACGGCTCGGCGCGCAACCCGGTCGACATCACCGCCCAGGCGGTCCATACCGGCGGCCTCATCCGCGCCATCGAGCTGGTCACCGCGAGCGACGAGGTCGACGCCATCGTCGTCGTGCTGTCGCTCGCCAGCGAGACGCGCATCAGCATCGACAGCGCGACCCTCGGGCGCATCGTCGCGCGCCGCGACAAGCCGCTGCAGATCTACAGCTATACGCTGCCCTCGCCGCTCGGCCGCAAGGTGCTGGCCGAGGCCGGGCTCACGCTCCATACCGGGCTCGCCGCGCTGGCGAGCGCGATGCGC
>JASHTP010000084.1 GCA_030040495.1 Alphaproteobacteria bacterium | reverse complement strand
AGCCTCTCGTCGGGCGCCAGCGCGATGCGCACCGGCACGCGCTGCACGATCTTGGTGAAGTTGCCGGTGGCGTTCTCCGGCGGCAGCAGGCTGAAGAGCGCGCCGCTCGCCGGCGCGAAGCTCTCGATGAAGCCGCGCAGCGTGCGGCCGGGCAAGGCGTCGAAGGTCAGGCTCACCGGCTGGCCCGGGCGCATCAGGGCGAGCTGCGTCTCCTTGAAGTTGGCTACGACATAGACGCGCGGCAGCGGCACGATCGCCAACAGCAAGGTGCCGGGCCTGACGAACTGCCCGATCTGCACGCCCTTGTTGCCGACGACGCCGTCGACCGGCGCGCGGATCACGGTGTCGTCGAGGTCGTTCCGCGCCAGCTTCAGCTCGGCCTCGGCCTGCTCCAGCCGCGCCTCGTCCTGCCGCTTCTCGGCCTCGAGCACGGCGAGCTGGTCGCGCGCGGCGGTGAGCACGGCGCGCGCGCGCGTCAGTCCCGCCACCGCCTTGTGCTCGTCGGCGTCGGCCGCCTCGAATTTCTGCCGGCTGGCGACGTCGACCTTGGCGAGATTGCGCTGGCGGACGAGCTCGAGCTCGGCGCGCTGCAGCTCCGCCTCGGCGCTCGCCACCGAGGCGGCGGCCTGGTCGATCACCGCCTTCTGCCAGACGCGGCGCGTCTCGAGCATGGCGAGCGCGGCGCGCTGCGAGTCGCGATGGGCGCGCGCCTGGTCGAGCTTGGCGGCGAAGTCGCGATCGTCGATCACCACCAGCACGTCGCCCTGCTTGACCGGCTCATTGTCGGTGACGCGGACCTCGCGCACATAGCCCTCGACCTTGGGGCTGATCGGGGAGATGTCGGCCTGGACATAGGCGTCGTCGGTCGATTCGACGAAGCGCGCCACGCGCCACCAATACCCGCCGCCCGCGGCGCCGGCGGCGACGAGGACGAGCAGGACCACCACCCCCAACGGCTTGCGCATGAACGACACGACCTTCCCGGCAGCGCCCGGCCGCTCGCCGCGGCTCTTCGGCCCGCCCACAATGGGGCAGGCGCCGAAATCCCGTCAAGGTAGTATCGAGCGAGGCTGAGTCCCGAATTGTAGCTCGCAGGGAAACCGTCCGCCGGGCGCAACCGAAACGGGCGGGAAAGGAGCCTGCTAGTCGGCCTCGCCCTGGGTCACGCTGCGGCGGAAGGGATGGCCGGGATAGACCCCGAGGATGCGCACCTCGCGCGAGAAGAAGCGCAGCTCCTCGAGCGCCAGCTTCAGCGGCCGGTCCTCGGGATGCGCCTCGACGTCGGCATAGAACTGGGTGGCGGTGAAGCGGCCGCCGAGCATGTAGCTTTCGAGCTTCGTCATGTTGACGCCGTTGGTGGCGAAGCCGCCCAGCGCCTTGTAGAGCGCCGCCGGCACGTTGCGCACGCGAAAGACGAAGGTGGTGACGACGAGGCCGTCGCCGCGCCGGGCGTGCGTCGGCCGGCGCGCCATGACGAGGAAGCGCGTGGTGTTGTGCTCGGCGTCCTCGATGTTGGCCTTGAGCGAAGCGAGGCCATAGATCCTGCCGGCGAGCGCCGAGGCGATCGCCGCCTCGCTGCGGTCGCCGCGCTCGGCCACTTCGGCGGCGGCGCCCGCCGTGTCGTCGGCGACGACGGGCTTCAAGCCCAGCTTGCGGATGAGGCCGCGGCACTGCGACAGCGCGTGGACGTGGCTGCGCACCACCTTGAGGCCCTTCAGGCTGGCGCCCTTGGGCGCCAGCAGGTGATGGCTCACCCGCTGGAAATGCTCGCCGACGATATGGAGGCCGGAGTCCGGCATCAGGTGATGGATGTCGGCGACGCGGCCGGCGAGCGAGTTCTCGATCGGCAGCATGGCGTAGCGGGCGCGGCCGCTGCGCACCGCCGCGAACGCATCCTCGAAGGCGGCGCAGGGCAAGGTCGAGAGTCGCGGGAAGACCTCGCGGCAGGCGAGGTCGGAATAGGCGCCGGGCGCGCCCTGGAAGGCGATGAGCGAAGCCGGGTGCTGGCGAGAGGTCATGAGGCGCCGGGCGGGACGCCCGGCGCGAGCAGCTCGCGCGCGCGGGCAAGATCGGCCGGAGTATCGACACCGAAGGGAAAGGTGTCAACGAGCGCCACCTCGATGCGCATGCCGGCCTGCAGCGCGCGCAGCTGCTCGAGGCTCTCGCGCTTCTCCAGCACCGCGGCGGGCAGCGCGACGAAGCGCTCGAGCGCGGCGCGGCGATAGGCGTAGATGCCGATATGGTGGTAGTGCTCGCCCGGGCCGAACGGCACCGGCAGCCGGCTGAAATAGAGCGCGCGGGCGATGCGCTGGCCGGCGGCGAATCCCGCCGCCGCCTTCACCATGTTGGGATTGTCGCGCTCCGCCGCGTCGCGGATGGGACAGGCGAGCGTGGCGATGTCGACCGCGGGATCGGCGAGCGGCGCCAGCGCCGCGCGGATGATGGCGGGATCGACCAGCGGCCAGTCGCCCTGGAGATTGACGACGACATCGTGGCGGCGCTCGGCATCGACCCGCGCCACCGCCTCGAAGATGCGGTCGGAGCCGGACGCATGGTCGGGACGGGTCAGCACCGCCTGGCCGCCGGCGCGCTCGACCGCGGTCTTGATCTCGGCGTCGGCGCAGGCCACCAGCACCGGCCCGATCGCCGCCGCCTCGGCGCGGCGCAGCACATGGACGATCATCGGCCGGCCGCCGATGTCGGCGAGCGGCTTTCCCGGCAGCCGGGACGCAGCCATGCGCGCCGGGATCACCACGATCGGTCGGAAGCTCGGCATTGGTATCGTCACGGGACTCCTTTGCTCCGCCCGTCCGACTCGGGATTGCGGCGTTATGCCGCATGAAAACCGGGTCGGTCGGCGCAGGGGCCACGCTATTGTCGCGTCGCTTCAATCACATTTCGTTTGAGTTGTCAGCGAAAATTGGCTTTTCTCCGCGGCTGGAACCGCTTGCCCGAGGGAAGGGAATGTCGTCTTTCGAGTGGAACAAGATCATTGGCGCGGTCCTCGCTTCGATGATACTGGCCATGGTCTCCGGCATCATCGCCGGCAGTCTGGTCAAGCCCACCGTGCCGGCCAAGCCGCACTATCTCGTCGCCGGCGGCGCGCAGCCGGCAGCCGGCGTGCAGGCCGCGGCGCCGGCCCAGACCGGGCCCGAGCCGATCGCGCCGCTGCTCGCCAAGGCCGATCCCACCGCCGGCAAGGCGCAGACCAGGGTCTGCCAAGTCTGCCACACCTTCGACAAGGGCGGGCCCAACCGCATCGGCCCCAACCTCTACAACGTCGTCAACGAGCCCATCGCCGAAGACCGCAACGGCTACCAGTTCTCGGACGCGCTTGCCAAGCACAAGGGCGAAAAGTGGACGGTCGACAATCTGAACCACTGGCTGTTCAACCCGCAAAGCTTCGCCCAGGGCACCAAGATGACGTTCGCCGGCCTGCCCAAGGCCCAGGACCGCGCCAACATCGTCGCCTATCTCAACTCGCTGAGCGACAACCCGCAGCCGCTCGGCAAATAGCGCGGGCGGGCGGCATGACGGAGGAGGTCAGCGCCGCCCGGATCGCCCTCGCCGAGGCGCTGGCCGACGCGGCGCGCGCCGTCATAAGCGGCCATTTCCGCCGCCCGCTCGCCGTCGACGACAAGAGCGACCTGACGCCGGTGACCGTCGCCGACCGCGCGGCGGAAGCGGCGATGCGGCAGCTCATCGAGAAGCGCTTCCCCGACGACGGCATCATCGGCGAGGAGCATGGCAGCATCCGCGGCGAGGCCGAGCATGTCTGGGTGCTCGACCCGATCGACGGCACCAAATCCTTCATCAGCGGCATCCCGCTCTTCGGCACGCTGATCGCGCTCGCCCGCCGCGGCCGGCCGGTGCTCGGCATCATCGACCAGCCGATCCTGGGCGAGCGCTGGCTCGGCGTCGCGGGGCGCGGCACGCTGCTCAACGGCGCGCCGGTGCGCAGCCGGCGCTGCGCCGCGCTCGAGCGGGCGACGCTCTTCTGCACCGCGCCCGAGCTCATGTTCCAAGGCGAGGACGCGGCCGGCTTCGCGCGGCTGCGCGGCGCGGTGAAGCTCTTCCGCGCCGGCGCCGACTGCTATGCCTATGCCCAGCTCGCCGGCGGCTTCATCGACCTCGTCGTCGAAGGCCAGCTCAAGCCCTACGATTTCTGCGCGCTGGCGCCGGTGATCGAAGGCGCCGGCGGCACGATCACCGACTGGCAGGGGCGCGCGCTCGATCTCGGCTCGGACGGCCGCGTCGTCGCCTGCGGCGACCCGGCGCTCGCCGCGCCGGCCCGCGCGCTGCTCGCCGGCGGTTGAGCCGCGGCGCCCGCGCGATCGTGCTGCCGCGGCGACAGGTTTCCACTAGACTTGGCGGCAGGAGAACCCGAAGGGAACCCCATGCGCGCCGTGCTCGCCGCACTCTTCGCCCTGACGCTCGCGCTGCCGGCCGCGGCCCAGACCGGCGCGCCCAGCTACGGCATCTCGCTCTTCGGCGACCCGCTCAAATATCCGCCCGGCTTCACCCATTTCGACTACGTCAACCCCGACGCGCCCAAGGGCGGCAGCGTGCGCTTCGGCGACATCGGCACGTTCGACAATCTCAACCCCTTCATCCTGCGCGGCGTCTCCTACATCCGCTATTCCGATTCGATGGTCGGCATCGGTGCGGTCTATGACAGCCTGATGGCGGGCGCGCTCGACGAGCCCAATGCCGCCTATGGCCTCATCGCCCAGAGCGTCGAGCTTGCGCCCGACCGCAGCGCCATGACCTTCACGCTCCGGCCCGAGGCGCGCTTCCACGACGGCACACCGATCACCGCCGAGGATGTCTGCTGGACCTACGAGACGCTGATCACCAAGGGCCATCCCGAGTACCGCGTCACGCTCGCCAATGTCGAGAAGTGCCAGGTGCTCGGCCCGCATCGCGTCCGCTTCGTCTTCAGGGACGGCAGCGACCGCGACCTGCCGATGATCGTGGCGGGGCTGCCGGTGCTATCGAAGAAATGGTGGCAGGGCCGCGACTTCAGTCAGCCGACGCTCGACATCCCGGTCGGCAGCGGCCCCTACCGCATCGCCGCCGTCGATCCCGGCCGCTCGATCACCTACGAGCGGGCGAAGGATTACTGGGGCAAGGACCTGCCGGTGAACAAGGGCATGTACAATTTCGACACGATGCGCGTCGACTATTATCGCGACATGTCGGTGATGTTCGAGGCGCTCAAGGCCGGGCAGATCGACGTGCGCGGCGAATACACCGCCAAGGACTGGGCGACGCTCTACGACTTCCCGGCGGTGAAGCAGGGGCTCGTCGTCAAGCGCGAGGTCCACCACGAGGTGCCGCAGGGCATGCAGGGCTTCATCTTCAACACGCGGCGCGCCATCTTCAGCGACCGCCGCGTGCGCCGCGCCATCGGCTACCTCTTCGACTTCCAATGGACCAACCGGACGATCCTCTACGGCGCCTACAAGCGGACCAAGAGCTACTGGGAGAATTCCGACCTCGCCGCGCGCGGCCTGCCGGAGGGCGAGGAGCTGAAGCTGCTCGAGGCCTATCGCGGCCGGATTCCCGACGAGATCTTCACCACGCCCTACGAGCCGCCGGTCTATGACGGCACCGGCGACATCCGCTCCGGCATCCGCGAGGCGCTGAAGCTGTTCAAGGAGGCCGGCTGGAGCGTCAGCAACGGAAGGCTGGTCAACGACAAGACCGGCCAGCCCTTCACCTTCGAGTTCCTGAGCGACGAGCCGCGGATGGAGAAGGTCGTCCTGCCCTTCCTCAAGAATCTCGAGCGGGTCGGCATCTACGCGCAGCTGCGCAACGTCGACGCGGCGCAATACGAGAACCGGCGGCGAAACTACGATTTCGACATGATCAGCGTGCGCTACGGCGCGTCGCTCTCGCCCGGGATCGAGCTGCGCGAGTTCTTCAGCAGCGCCGCCGCCAACCAGCCGGGCAGCGCCAACACCTCCGGCATCAGGGATCCGGTCGTCGACGACCTCATCGGGCGGGCGATCAAGGCCAAGTCGCGCGCCGCGCTGGTGCCGATCATCCGTGCGCTCGACCGCGTCCTGCTGTTCGGCTACTACGTCGTGCCGAACTGGTACTCCGACTACTACCGCGTCGCCTATTGGAACAAGTTCGGCATGCCCAAGGCGCAGCCGAAATACGCCGATTCCCCGGCGGCCGTGATCAACGACTGGTGGATCGACAAGGCGAGCGAGCGGCAGATCTCGCAGCGGCAGGACCGCGACGAGTCGCGGGCGCGCTAGGCCATGCTCGCCTACATCATCCGTCGCCTGCTGCTGGTGATACCGACGCTCTTCGGCATCATGCTGCTCAATTTCGTCATCGTGCAGGCGGCGCCGGGCGGCCCGATCGATCAGGTGATCGCCCAGATCCGCAACGCGCAGGGGGGCGCGCTGGCGCGCATCACCGGCGGCGGCGCGAGCGAGGCCGGCGGCGAGCAGACGCGCGCCGGGCGCGGCATCGATCCCAAACTCCTCGCCGATCTCAAGCACCAGTTCGGCTTCGACAAGCCGCCGGGCGAGCGCTTCCTGCTGATGATGGGCAACTATCTCCGCTTCGACTTCGGCAACAGCTTCTTCCAGAACGGCAGCGTCGTCGGCCTGATCGCCCAGCGGCTGCCGGTGTCGATCTCGCTCGGCGTGTGGACGACGCTCATCAGCTACCTCGTCTCGATCCCGCTCGGCATCCGCAAGGCGGTGCGCGACGGCTCCTCCTTCGACGTCTGGACCAGCGGCGTCATCATCGTCGGCTACGCCATCCCGTCCTTCCTCTTCGCGCTGCTGCTCATCGTGCTGTTCGCCGGCGGCAGCTACGTCCAGTGGTTCCCGCTGCGCGGCCTCGTCTCCGACGACTGGGCGAGGCTCGACTGGACGCAGCGCATCCTCGACTATCTCTGGCACATGGTCCTGCCGGTGACGGCGATGGTCATCGGCGCCTTCGCCAACCTGACCATGCTGACCAAGAACTCGTTCCTCGACGAGATCAACAAGCAATACGTCGTCACCGCCCGCGCCAAGGGGCTTTCCGAGCGGCGCGTGCTCTACGGCCACGTCTTCCGCAACGCCATGCTGATCGTCGTCGCCAACTTCCCCGCCGCCTTCATCGGCATCCTCTTCACCAGCGCGCTGCTGATCGAGGTGATCTTCTCGCTGAACGGCCTCGGGCTGCTCGGCTTCGAGGCCGTGCTCAACCGCGACTACCCCATCATCTTCGGCACGCTCTACATCTACACGCTCATCGGCATCGTCATGAACCTGGTGCGCGACCTCACCTACATGCTCATCGATCCCCGCATCGACTTCGCCACGCGCCGCGCATGAGCGCGCCCGCCGCCCTCGCCGCGCGCCGCGCCGACCGCTTCCTGGGATTGCGCGTGACGCCGCTCACGCGCCGCCGCCTCGCCAATTTCCGCGCCAACCGCCGCGGCTTCTGGTCGCTGTGGATCTTCCTCCTGCTCTTCGTCGTCAGCCTCTTCGCCGAGTTCATCGCCAACGACCGGCCGATCGTCGTCTCCTATGCCGGCCATCTCTATTTCCCAGTCCTCGCCGACTATCCCGAGACCACCTTCGGCGGCGAGTTCCCGACCGAGGCCGACTACCGCGATCCCTATGTCCGCCGCCGCATCGAGGCGCAGGGCTGGATGGTCTGGCCGCCGATCCCGTTCCACTACGACACCATCAACTACGCGCTGCGCTCGCCCGCCCCCTCGCCGCCCGATGCGGTCAACTGGCTCGGCACCGACGACCAGGGCCGCGACGTGCTGGCGCGGCTCATCTACGGCTTCCGCATCTCGGCGCTGTTCGGGCTCATCTTGACGCTGCTCAGCTCCCTCGTCGGCATCGCCGCCGGCGCGATCCAGGGCTATTACGGCGGCCTCACCGACCTGCTGTTCCAGCGCTTCGTCGAGCTGTGGTCGAACATCCCGACGCTCTTCCTGCTCATCATCCTGTCGAGCTTCGTCCAGCCGAACTTCTGGTGGCTGCTCGGCATCATGCTGGCGCTGTCCTGGATGCAGCTCGTCGACCTCGTCCGCGCCGAGTTCCTGCGCGCGCGCAATTTCGACTATGTCCGCGCCGCCCGCGCGCTCGGCGTCTCCAACCCGGTGATCATGGTGCGCCACGTGCTGCCCAACGCCATGGTCTCGACCTTGACCTTCATGCCCTTCATCCTCAACGGCTCCATCACCACGCTGACCTCGCTGGATTTCCTGGGTTTCGGCCTGCCGCCGGGCTCGCCCTCGCTCGGCGAGCTGCTGCTGCAGGGCAAGAACAACCTCACCTCGCCCTGGCTCGGCCTCACCGGGTTCGGCGTCCTCGCCGTGATGCTGAGCCTTTTGATCTTCATCGGCGAAGCCGTGCGCGATGCGTTCGATCCTCGAAAGGTGAAATGAGGAAGGTGGCAGCCGCCATGCCTCTGCTGTCCGTTCGCGACCTTCATGTGACCTTCGACGTACCGGGCGGCGCGGTGGAGGCGGTGAAGGGCGCCTCGTTCACGCTCGACAAGGGCGAGACGCTGGCGCTGGTCGGCGAGAGCGGCTCGGGCAAGTCGGTGACCGCGCTGTCGATCCTGCAGCTCCTGCCCTACCCGATGGCGAGCCATGCGCCCTCGAGCAGCATCGTCTTCGACGGCACCGAGCTGGTCGGCGCCGGCGAAACGACGATGCGCGACATCCGCGGCAACCGCATCGCCATGGTGTTCCAGGAGCCGATGACCTCGCTCAATCCGCTGCACACCATCGAGAAGCAGATCGCCGAGACGCTCCACCTGCACAAGCGCCTGACGCCGGCGGCGGCGCGCAAGCGCATCGTCGAGCTGCTGCGGCTCGTCGGGCTGCCCGAGGCCGAGGAGCGGCTCGACGCCTATCCGCACCAGCTCTCCGGCGGCCAGCGCCAGCGCGTCATGATCGCCATGGCGCTCGCCAACGAGCCCGACATGCTCATCGCCGACGAGCCCACCACCGCGCTCGACGTCACCATCCAGGCCCAGATCCTCAAGCTGCTCAAGGAGCTGCAGTCGCGCTTCGGCATGGCGCTGCTGCTCATCACCCACGATCTCGGCATCGTCCGCAAGATGGCCGACCGGGTGCTGGTGATGACCAAGGGCGAAGTGGTCGAGGCGGCGCCGACGGAAGAGCTGTTCGAGCGCCCGCAGCACGCCTATACCCGCCACCTGCTGGCGGCCGAGCCCAAGGGCGCGCCGCCGGTCGCCGATCCCGCCGCGCCGACGCTCCTCGACGCGCGCGGCCTCAAGGTGTGGTTCCCCATCCGCAGCGGCCTCTGGCGCCGCGTCACCGGCCATGTGAAGGCGGTCGACGGCGTCGGCTTCGAGCTGCGCCGCGGCGAGACCCTGGGCGTCGTCGGCGAGAGCGGCTCGGGCAAGACCACGCTCGGCCTGGCGCTGCTGCGGCTCATCGCCAGCGAGGGCGAGATCCGCTTCGACGGCCAGCGGCTCGACGGCCTCTCCGAGCGTCGCATGCGGCCGCTGCGGCGCGAGATGCAGATCATGTTCCAGGATCCCTTCTCCAGCCTGTCGCCGCGGCTCTCGGTGGCGCAGATCGTCGAGGAGGGGCTCAAGGTGCACCGCATCGGCAGCACCGCGGCGGAGCGGCGCGCGCTCATCGATGCGGCGCTGGTCGAGGTCGGCCTCGATCCCGACGCGGCCGAGCGCTATCCGCACGAATTCTCCGGCGGCCAGCGCCAGCGCGTCGCCGTCGCCCGCGCCATGGTGCTGAAGCCGCGCTTCGTCGTGCTCGACGAGCCGACCTCGGCGCTCGACATGTCGGTGCAGGCGCAGGTCGTCGACCTCCTGCGCGAGCTGCAGCGGCGCCACGGCCTCTCCTATCTCTTCATCAGCCACGATCTGCGCGTGGTGCGCGCGCTGGCGCATCAGGTAGTGGTGATGAAGGACGGCAAGATCGTCGAGGCCGGCCCGGCGCAGCAGCTCTTCGCCGCGCCGCGCCATCCCTATACGCGGGCGCTGATGGCCGCGGCCTTCGAGCTCGAGGTGGTGGAGAGCGCGGCGACCGCGCAGTAGACTGGCCCGGCATGATCCTTCTCTTCGTCTCCGACGTCGACAGCGCCGGCGACTGGCGCCGCGAGCTCGCGAAGCACGTGCCGGACCTCGAGCTGCGCGTCTGGCCCGAGCTCGGCGATCCCACCGAGATCGAGGCGGCGCTGGTGTGGCGCCCGCCGCCGGGACTGCTCGACCGGCTTCCCAACCTCCGCATCGTTTTCTCGCTCGGCGCCGGCGTCGACCATATCTTCGCCGACCCGTCGCTGCCGCCGGGAGTGCCGATCGTCCGCCTCGTCGATCCCTATATGACCACGGCGATGAGCGAGTATGTGCAGCTCCAGGTGCTGCGGCTGCACCGCCGCGATCCCGTCTATCGCGCCCAGCAGCAGGCGCGGATCTGGCGCCAATGGCCGCAGCCCAACGCCGCCGAGCGCCGCGTCGGCGTGCTGGGGCTGGGCGTGCTCGGCAGCGACGCCGCGCTGAAGCTGAAGGTGCTGGGCTTCGACCTCGCCGGCTGGAGCCGCACCGAGCGGAAGCTGCCGGGCGTCGCCTGCTTTCACGGCGCCGACGGGCTTGCCGCGCTGCTCGAGCGGACGGACATCCTGGTCTGCCTGCTGCCGCTGACGCCGGCGACGGAAGGCATCCTCGACGCCGCCCTCTTCGCCCGCCTGCCCCAAGGCGCTGCGCTGGTCAATTGCGCGCGCGGCCGGCATCTCGTCGAGGCCGATCTCCTCGCCGCGCTCGACAGCGGCAGGCTCGCCGCCGCGGTGCTCGACGTCTTCCGCGAGGAGCCGCTGCCGCCGGAGCATCCCTTCTGGCGCCACGAGCGTATCCTGCTGACGCCGCATGTGGCGGCGGCGACGTATCCGCCGACCGCCGCGCGCGCGGTCGCGGAGGGTCTTCGCCGCTTTGCCGACGGCAGGCCGCTGCTCAACCGGGTCGACCGGTCAGAGCGCTATTGACTGCTCGTAGGGGACGTGGCCGCCGCGCTGCTGCTGCTCGAGGCGGCGGCTCGCCGCGGCGACGGTCTCGGCGAAGTCGCTGAGGAACACCGAGCCCTTGACGGTGCGCTGCACCAGCACCGAGCGCCGGTCCTGCTCGTCGCGCCGGCGCCGCGCCAATCCCAGCATGCCGAGGCGGTCGAGGGCGCGGGTGACGGCGGGCTTGGAGATGCGCAGCAGCGCCGCGAGGCCGCGCACGGTGTGCGGCGGCGGCGTCAGATAGACGGTGAGGACGATGGCGAGCTGGCGCGCCGACAGGTCGGGGCCGGCGCTGCGCACCGTCTCGACCAGCACGTTGCGCCAGAGATCCAGCGCCTGGGTCGGCTTGAGCTCGGCCATTCCCTTCCCTCCGCAGCCCTAGCCGACGATTCTCGGCCATGCTCGGTTGAGGAAACGTAAAGGGCGATCACTCTCCTGTGGATTGTCCGGGCGCGCCCGATAAGCCTTTCGGGCCAGGGCGTTGCCGCCGCTCCTCGCGCCCGGCGAAGCGCCGCTCGACCAGGTGGTAGAGCGCGCGCAGCCCGAGCGCCTCGCCGCCTTCCGGCCGGCCGGGCCGGGCGGTGGCGTTCCAGGCGTAGGTATCGATATGCGCCCAGGGCGTCGTCTTCGACACGAACTCCTGGAGATAGAGCGCCGCGGTGATGGCGCCGGCAAAGGCGGATTCCGAGACGTTGTTGAGGTCGGCGATGCCGCTCTTCAGCAGCTTGCGATAGGGCTGCCAGAGCGGCAGCCGCCACAGCGGATCCTGCTCCGCCTCGGCGGCGCGCAGCAGCTCGGCGGCGAGCGCCTCGTCGTTGACGAAAAGCGCCGGCAGCTCCGGCCCGAGCGCGGTGCGCGCGGCGCCGGTGAGCGTCGCCATGTCGACGAGCAGCGCCGGCTGCTCGGCGTCGGCCTCGGTCAGCGCGTCGCCGAGGATGAGCCTTCCCTCGGCGTCGGTGTTGCCGATCTCGACGGTGATGCCTTTGCGCGTGCGGATGACGTCGAGCGGGCGGAAGGCGTTGGCGGAGACCGCGTTCTCGACCGCCGGCACGAGCAGGCGCAGCCGCACCGGCAGATTGGCGTCCATGATCGCGCCGGCGAGCCCGATGAGCGTCGCGGCGCCGCCCA